>NZ_JBEPBI010000224.1:0-12513 GCF_040299045.1 Streptomyces sp. NPDC001027 | reverse complement strand
TTCTTGAGTGGAGTTTTGTTGTGTGCTGTTTGGTGTTCCCTCTTGCGCGGCCGCGTCCCGCCTCCACCCCCGCCGCGGCCCCGCCTCCCACCTCCCGCGGCCCCGCCTCCCACCTCCCGCCGCGCCGCGGCGCCCACCGGACCCTGCGGCGCCCCTTGCCGTGCCGTGGCGTGCTGTTCGCCGCACGGCGCCCTGCGATGCCGCCCCTCGCCGTGCCGGGCCGCCGTCGCCGCGTCGGGCAGGGCCAGGCCCCCGTCTGCCGCGCCAGGCCGGGGCGGATCCCGCTGTGCCGCGTCGCGTCGTCCGCGTCGTGCGGTGCCGCATCCCGCTGTGCCGCGTCGTGCCGTGCCGTTCCTGCTGCCGACATGCGGATCGGCCTCTGTCGCAGGACGCTGAGGGCATGGGCGATCCGACGCGGCATCCGCACATCGTGGTTCATCCCCCGGCGCTGGACGGGTCGCGCCGGGTCACCTCGGGCGACGCCGTCCTCGGGGTCGCCTCGCATCTCGACGACGTCGTCGAGCTCCTGCGTCTGGCCGATCTCCTCGACCGGACCGCGGTGGAGCGCGGCGACCTCGTCGAATGGCAGGGCGGCGGCCCCGACGACTGGCCGGGTCTGTCGCAGGAGCACCACGAGAGGTGAGTCGCGGGCGACGGTTCGCGAGGCGGCCGCAGAGGCGGTCCGGGGGTCCCGGGAGTCCCGGGTCCGCCGGGAGTCCCGGGTCCGCCGGCACGGGGGCGGCGGACCCTGCCCGATCCGGGCGACGGACGCGGAAGGGGCGGCCCGTTCCGAGGACGGGCCGCCCCTTCTTCCCTTCTTCGCACCGTGCGTCCGGTCAGACCTTCAGCGTCCTGATCGCGGTGGGCGCGTGCCCGGGCTCGGTGGCGAGTTCCCCGAACTCCACGACGTCGCCGATGTCGTTGGTGACGCTCATCGCGATGTCGGTGACGCGCTCCAGGATCGCCTCGACGACGACCGGCACCCGGAACTCGGCCGCGAGCTTCTTCGCCTGCTCGAAGGCGGCTCCCAGCTCGGCCGGGTCCGTGACCCGGAGCGCCTTGCAGCCCAGCCCCTCGGCGACCTTCACATGGTCGACGCCGTAGACGCCCAGTTCGGGCGAGTTGACGTTCTCGAACTCCAGCTTGACCTGGAAGTCGATGTCGAACGCCCGCTGCGCCTGCCGGATCAGCCCCAAGTAGGCGTTGTTGACGAGCACATGGACGTAAGGGATCCGGTGCTGGGCGCCGACCGCGAGCTCCTCGATCATGAACTGGAAGTCGTAGTCCCCGGACAGGGCGACGACCTGTGCCCGCGGGTCCGCCTTGGCGACGCCTAGCGCCGCCGGGATCGTCCAGCCGAGCGGCCCCGCCTGGCCGCAGTTGATCCAGTGCCGCGGACGGTGCACGTGCAGCAGCTGGGCGCCGGCGATCTGCGACAGACCGATGGTGCTGACGTACCGCGTCTCGGGCCCGAAGGCCTTGTTCATCTCCTCGTAGACGCGCTGCGGCTTGATCGGGACGTCGTCGAAGTGCGTACGGCGCTGGAGGGTCGCCCGCCTGTGCTGCGCGTCGGCCGCCCACGCGGAGCGGTCGGGCAGCGCGCCCGCCGCCCCCGCTTCCCGCGCCGCCTCGACGAGGAGCCCGAGCGCCGCCTTCGCGTCCGACGCGATCCCGTAGTCCGGGGCGAAGATCCTGCCGATCTGGGTGGGCTCCACGTCGATGTGCACGAAGGTGCGGCCGGCCGTGTAGACGTCGATGCGGCCGGTGTGGCGGTTGGCCCAGCGGTTGCCGATGCCGAGGACGAAGTCGGACTCCAGGAACGTCGCGTTGCCGAAACGGTGCGAGGTCTGCAGGCCGACCATGCCGGCGTTCAACTCGTGGTCGTCCGGGATCGCACCCCAGCCCATCAGCGTCGGCACGACCGGAACGCCCGTCAACTCGGCGAATTCCACCAGCAGTTCAGTGGCGTCGGCCGTGATGACGCCACCGCCCGCGACGACCAGCGGCCGCTCGGACGCGTTCAGCATCCGCAGCGCCTTCTCGATCTGCGGGCGGGTCGCGGCCGGTTTGTACACGGGCAGCGGCGCGTACGTGTCCGGGTCGAACTCGATCTCCGTCTGCTGGACGTCGACGGGCAGGTCGATCAGGACCGGGCCCGGCCGTCCGGAGCGCATCAGATGGAACGCCTGCTGGAAGACGCCGGGAACCTGTGCGGCCTCCAGGACGGTGACCGCCATCTTGGTCACCGGAGCGGCGATCGCGGCGATGTCGACGGCCTGGAAGTCCTCCTTGTGGATCACGGCAGTCGGCGCCTGGCCGGTGATGCACAGGATCGGGATCGAGTCGCCGATGGCGGAGTACAGCCCCGTGATCATGTCGGTGCCCGCCGGGCCCGACGTGCCGACGCAGACCCAGATGTTGCCCGGATGGGTCCGGGTGTAGCCCTCGGCCATGTGCGAGGCGCCCTCGACATGGCGGGCCAGCGTGTGCTCGACGCCCCCGGCGGCCCTGAGCGCCGCGTAGAAGGGGTTGATCGCCGCGCCGGGGACACCGAACGCGTTGGTGACGCCCTCGAGCTTGAGGATCTCGACTGCCGCACGGGCAGCGGTCATACGAGCCATGGAGTACTCCTGCTTCGACTGCTTCAGATGGTTCAGCTGTCGGATTCGCTCTCCCGTCGCGCCCCGCGGTGAGCCCTTCCCTGTGTTTCCGCTTGCTTCCGCTCACTTACTCCCGTTTCCGCCTATTTCCTCCCGTTTCTGTCCATTCCGGCTGCGTTCCGCGGCGCCTTGCGACGTGCACCTTCGAGTTATTTCCGTAATGTGGAAAATCTTTTCTGCTATCTGGAAGCAATGTAAAGCGGGGTGCGAAGGTCGTCAAGAGACGGACAGGCGGGCGCCCGAGGAGGACGATGGGGGCCATGTCCGAGAGCGTGCCGGTGCGCTGCCCGGCCTGCCGGCGGCAGCACCACTACACCGCGCCGTCCTATCCGTGCGCCTGCGGCGCCCCTGTCACGCCGGTGCTCGACCGGCGGGCGGCCCCGGACGCCGTCGCGCACCGGTCGTGGGACGACGAGTGGATCGCCCTGCCGTGTCCCGCGTGCGGACGCCGGGACCAGTGGCCGCACCCCGAACTGGGCTGCGCCTGCGGGACGGTGCTGCGCCTCGCCGTGACCGACCCGCCTGCGGACGCGCACGCCGAGCCGGCCGCCGATCCCGCCGCAGACCCCGCCGCGGGCCGCTCCTGCGCGGACCCCGCCGCCGGGCCGGGCCCGGAGCCGGTACCGCCGTCGCCCGCGGCCGCGCCCGCGTCCGCGCCGGACCCCGCACCGCCCGGCCCCGGGCCGACGTCGACCACGCACACCGCGACCTCGCGGACACCCGCGCCGCAGCCCCGGCCGCAGACGCCTCAGCCGCGCACCCCGAACTCGCGAACGCCGGCGGCCCCGACACCCGCCGTCCCGCGGAGCGCCTTCCGTCCCGTCGCCATCCGCACGGCCCGCGACGCGGTCACCTCGGCGGCGCTCTATCTGAACTGGCTCGGTCACGGGGACGTCCGACGGGCCGACCAGCGCCCCACCTCCGGCATCGGCCTCGCCTCGCGCGGGCTCCTGGCCCAGGTGGACCCGAGCGTGCGGCCCGCCTCGCTGCGGGACGTGGAGTGCCTGTGGCTGACGGCCATGACCGAGTCGGCGGAGTGCGTCTACTTCTCGCTCGCCGGATACGCGGACGACGCCTGCGCCCGAGCCGACCAGCTGCGCGTGCCGCTGTTCGTGCTGGACCTCACCGGCACCCCGCAACCGGTCAACGCGACGGCCGACGCCCTCGCCGCCCGCGGCGGCTGACGCGGCCGGGGCGGCGAGAGCGGCCGGGGCGGCGAGAGCGGCCGGGGCGACGAGAGCGACCGGGGCGTGCGGGGCGTGCGGGGCGTGCGGGGCGTGCGGGGCGTGCGAAGTCTTCCTCGAAACGCGCTCCTACAGCGCGTACTTCTCGCGCAGCTCGATCTTGCGGACCTTGCCCGACACGGTCATGGGAAAGGCGTCCAGGATCTGGAGCCTGCTCGGGATCTTGTAGTGCGCCAACCGGCCCTCGCAGTGCGCGCGCAGCTCCTCCAGCGTCAGGGGGGCCGCCGGGTCCGCCGGGATCACACAGGCGAGGACCTCCTCGCCGTACCTCTCGTGCGGGACGCCGACGACCTGGACGTCCCTGATCCCGGGGTGGCCGTACAGGAACTCCTCGATCTCGCGCGGGTAGATGTTCTCCCCGCCTCGAATGATCATGTCCTTGATGCGGCCGACGATCTCCACGTAACCGTCTTCCCGCATCACCGCCAGGTCCCCGGTGTGCATCCAACGTCCCGCGTCGATCACCTCGGCGGTCTTCTCGGGCTCGTTCCAGTAACCGAGCATCACGCTGTATCCGCGGGTGCAGAGCTCACCGGCGACGCCGCGCGGCCGGGTCACGCCGTCCACCGGGTCGACGACCTTCACCTCGATGTGCGGCAGGGCACGGCCGACGGTGCCGGTGCGATGCTCCAGATCGTCGTCGCGGTGGGTCTGGGTGGAGACGGGCGAGGTCTCGGTCATGCCGTAACAGATCGACACCTGCGCCATGTTCATCTCGGCGACCACCCTCTTCATCACCTCCGCCGGGCACGGCGAGCCCGCCATGATGCCGGTGCGCAGCGTCGACAGGTCGTACGCCGCGAAGTCGGGCAGGTTCAGCTCGGCGATGAACATCGTGGGCACGCCGTACAGGGAGGTGCACCGCTCCTGCTGGACCGCCTCCAGCGTGGCCTTCGGGTCGAAGGACGCCGCCGGGACGACGATGCAGGCGCCGTGCGAGGTGGCCGCGAGGTTCCCCATCACCATGCCGAAACAGTGGTAGAAGGGCACCGGAACGCAGACCCGGTCCTGCTCGGTGTAGGCGATCGCCTCCCCCACGGAGTAACCGTTGTTGAGAATGTTGTGGTGGGAGAGGGTGGCTCCCTTGGGGAAGCCGGTCGTGCCCGAGGTGTACTGGATGTTGACGGGGTCGTCGCAGGACAGCTCGCCCGCCCGGGCCGCCAGTTCCGCGCTCCGCTCCGAGGCGCCGCGCCCGAGGAACGCCGTCCAGCTCGGATCACCGATGTACACCGTCTCCCGCAGCTGCGGACATCGGCCGCGCACCTGCTCGACCATCGCCCGGTAGTCGCTCGTCCGGTGGCTGAGAGACGCGAACAGCAACGAGATTCCGGCCTGTTTCAGGACGTACTCGACCTCGTGCGTGCGATAGGCCGGGTTGACGTTCACCATGATCGCGCCGACCCGGGCGGTGGCGTACTGAACCAGCACCCACTCCGCGCAGTTGACCGCCCAGATGCCCACCCGGTCGCCCTTGGCGACCCCGCTCGCGAGCAGCGCGTACGCCAGCCGGTCGACGTCCGCGCCGAATTGGGCATAGGTCCAGCGCCGCCCGGACGGCACGTCGACCAGTGCCTCGCGGTCCGGCCAGGCCGCCACGGCCCGGTCCAGGTTCTGCCCGACGGTGTCGCCGAGCAGCGCGGTCGTGCTCGTCCCGTGGGCGTACGAGGAGGCGGCATACGAGGAGGCGGGCGTGGGGGCGGTCGGAGACGCGGACGGCGAGCCGGGCGCCGCAGCGGTCTTCGAGGCCGGGGAAGCGCCGTTCACCGGAAGTCCTCCTCGCGGTACTCGTCCGCGGAACCCGCCGCCGTCGCCTCGCGCAGCTCGATGCGGCGGATCTTGCCGCTGACGGTCTTGGGCAGCGGCGCGAACTCCAGCCGGCGGATCCGCTTGTAGGCGGCGAGCACCTCGCGGGAGTGCTCGAAGAGCACCTTCGCCGTGTCCGGTCCCGGCTCCCAGCCCTCGGCGAGGACGACGTACGCCTTGGGCACGGCGAGGCGCAGCTCGTCCGGGGCGGGGACCACGGCCGCCTCCGCCACCGCCGCGTGCTCCAGCAGCGCGCTCTCCAGCTCGAAGGGGCTGATCTTGTAGTCGGACGCCTTGAAGACGTCGTCGGAGCGGCCGACATAGGTGATGTATCCGCTCTCGTCACGGCTTCCGACGTCCCCGGTGCGGTAGTAGCCGCCGGCCATCGCCTCGGCGCTGCGGTCGGGGTCGCCGTGGTAGCCGGTCATCAGGCCCACCGGCCGTTCGGACAGGTCGAGCGCGATCTCGCCCTCCGTCGCGCCGGGCGCGCCCGACACCGGGTCGAGCAGCTCCACCCGGTATCCGGGGGCCGGCCTGCCCATCGAGCCGGTCTTCAGTTCCTGGCCGGGGCTGTTGGCGATCTGCACGGCCGTCTCCGTCTGGCCGAAGCCGTCCCGGACGGTCACCCCCCAGGCGCGGCGGACCTGCTCGACGACCTCGGGATTGAGGGGCTCGCCCGCGGCCACCGCCTCGCGGGGCGGGGTGCGCAGCTGGGTGAGGTCGGCCTGGATGAGCATGCGCCAGACGGTGGGCGGGGCGCAGAACGTCGTCACGCCCGCCCGGTCCATCTCCGCCATCAGCCGGGCCGGGTCGAAACGCGTGTAATTGTGGATGAAAACGGTTGCTTCGGCGTTCCACGGGGCGAAGAGATTGGACCAGGCGTGCTTGGCCCAGCCGGGCGAGGAGATGTTGAGGTGGACGTCGCCGGGCCGCAGCCCGATCCAGTACATCGTCGACAGATGGCCGACCGGGTACGAGGTGTGGGTGTGCTCCACCAGCTTGGGCCGGGCGGTCGTGCCGGAGGTGAAGTAGAGCATCAGCGGGTCGTCGGCGAGCGTCGGGCCGTCCGGGGTGAAGCCGGCCGGGGCGCCGTAGGCCTCCTCGTACGGCTGCCAGCCCTCCGGCGCGCCGCCGACCGCGATGCGCGTGTAGTCGCCGGGGACGTCGTCGAACTTGACGGCGTCCGCGGACCGCACGAGGACGTGCCTGACCCGGCCGCGCTCCACGCGGTCGGCCAGGTCGGCGGGGCCCAGCAGCGGCGTCGCCGGGATGACGACGGCGCGCAGCTTCATCGCGGCCAGCGCCGTCTCCCAGAGTTCGGCCTGGTTGCCGAGCATGACGAGGATGCGGTCCTCGGCGACCACGCCGCGGCCGCGCAGCCAGTTCGCGATCCGGTCGGAGCGCTCCGACAGCTCGGCGAAGGTGCGGCGCGTTTCGGAACCGTCTTCCTCCACGATGTGCAGGGCGGTGCGCTCGTTGCCGTCGGCGATCGCGTCGAACCAGTCGAGGGCCCAGTTGAACCGTTCGGGACGGGGCCACTCGAAACGCTCGTAAGCGGTTGTGTAGTCCTCGCGGTGTTCCAGCAGGAAGTCGCGGGCTCTACGGAAGAGCTCCGTCGCGGTCATCTGTGTCCTCCTCGGTGCCGGACCATTGCCGGGCGGCTCTCCGCCATCGTGTAATCCGTGATGCAGGTCTCACTACCCCCGAACGGGGGTGTGCGGCACCACGCCGCGCGGAAAGGGCGAGAACGTGGCAGCAGACGCGGCCGGAACGGTGGAGATTCGCGGTGCGCTGGTGCGGCTGCGCCGGGAGACCGGGCTGCCGGTCGCCTTCGGCGGTCTGGTGGAGCCCGGCCGGCAGCGGATGCGGATCAGCGAGTTCAGCGGCGCGGCCGGGGTCGCGCTGCGCGGGCTGGCGGTGACGTCGGGCAACGGTCTCGGCGGCAGGGCGGTGGCGCTGGCCCGTCCGTGTGCGGTGACCGACTACTCGCTCTCCCGGCAGATCAGCCACGAGTACGACGCGGCCGTCGCCGAGGAGGGGCTGCGCTCGGTGCTGGCGATCCCGGTGGTGGTGCGGCGCCGGGTGCGCGGGGTGCTGTACGGGGCGCTGCGCACGGCGCAGCCGCTCGGCGACCGCACGCTGACCGCGGCGGCGCAGGCGGCACGGGACGTGGAGCAGGCGCTGGTCGTCGAGGACGAGGTGCGCGCTCTGCTGACGGAGGCCGGGCCGGGCGCCGTCGCGGGCGAGGGGGCCGCCGCGGGCGAGGGCCGAGCCGCCCTTCGGGAGCAGGTGCGCGAGGCGCACGCCGCTCTGCGGGCCCTGGCCCCGCGGATCGCCGACCCCGCGCTGCGCGCCGACCTGCTCGACGCCTGCGGGCTGCTGGCCGCGGGCGCCCCGCAGGAGCCGTCGGGGCGGCCGGTGGCGCTTGCCCCGCGTGAGCTGGACGTGCTGGCGTGCGTGGCGGCGGGGGCGACGAACGGGGCGACCGCCGAGCGGCTCGGGCTGCGGGTGGAGACGGTCAAGGGCTACCTGAGATCGGCGATGCGCAGACTGGGCGCGCACACCCGGGGAGAGGCGGTGGTCGCGGCCCGCAGGGCGGGTCTGCTGCCGTAGCGCGGGCGGTCGGCGCGCTCTTCGACCGGGGTGCGGCAGACGGCCGGCGCGGCGGGCGGAGCACGGCGGAGGCAGCGATCACATCCGGCCAAGGAGGCCCGTCACGACAAGTAATCATTCACTCACCGTTGCGATGAATTTCCGTATGCGTCACGTTGTTATATCCCTCACCACGATCCGCCTCCGAATTTCAAAGAGTCGTTGCCTAGAATTTGGCCCGGACACGACACTCGGAGGGGAGCGGTGACCGTGCAACGGGACTTCAAGGAGCCTGCCCGATGCCGCCCCGACCTGGTCATCGGCAGGGAGGAGCTGGTCACGGCCGCCCGTGACCAGCTGACGCGCGGCGGCAGTGTGCTGCTGCACGGCCCGGCCGGAATAGGAAAGTCGACCGTGCTGCGGGCATTGGCCGCGGATTACGGCGACGCGGCGCGCACCGTCCTGCGCTGCTCGGCGACCGAGTCCGAATCCCACCTCCCGTTCCTGGCCCTGGCGGACCTCTTCGGCCTCGTCCTGGACGAGATCTCGGACAAGTTGCCCGCCGCGCAGCGCACCGCCCTGGAGTCGGCCCTGACCGGCCGCGGCGAGTCGACGCTGCAGCGCGACGGCCTCGCCCTGCGGCTGGCCGTCCTGTCGGCGCTGCGCGTCCTCGCCGCCGCCGGCCCCGTCCTGCTCGTCGCCGACGACCTGCAGTGGCTGGACTCGGCCAGCGCCGAGCTCCTCGGCTTCGCCGCCCGCCGGCTCGGCGACACCCCCGTCCAGCTGCTGTGCGCGGTCCGCACGGACGGACAGGAGTACGACCGGCATCTACGCGCGTCCCCGCCCGACACCCTCGCCGTCCGCCTCAACCCGCTCTCCCGCAACCAGGTCTCCGCCCTGCTCGACCACCGCGGCTACACCGACCTGCCCCGCTCCACGGTCCGGGAGATCCACCGCACCAGCGGCGGCAACCCGCTGTTCGCGCTGGAGCTCGGCCGCGCCCTCGGCGAGAACCCGACGCCGCCCCGCCCGGGCGAGCCGCTGCCGGTGCCGACCTCGCTGCGCGCCCTGGTCCTCAGCCGGCTGGACATGCTCTCCGACGAGGCCCGGCGCACCCTGCTGGTGGCCAGCGCCGGCGCCCGCCCCACACTGGCCCTGCTGCACGCGGCCGGCCGCGAGAACGCCGAGGCGGAGACCGCGCAGGCGGCGGCCCTCGGCCTGCTCGCGACCGAGCCGGAGGGCCCGGCCGTCCGGTTCGCGCATCCGCTGATCTCCGCCGCGCTGTACGCGGAGGCCCCCGCGCACGAGCGCCGCGCCGCGCACGCCGCGCTGTCCACCGCCGCCTCCGACCCGATCGAGCGGGCCCGCAACCTCGCCATGGCCACCACCGGCACCGACCCGGAGGTCGCCGCCCGGCTCGCCGAGGCCGCGGCCCTGGCCCGCGACCGGGGCGCCCCCTCGGTGGCCGCCGCGCTCGGACTGCTCGCCGCCCGGCACACCCCGCCGGACGGCGCGCCCGGCCCGGACGGCCACCGGCTGTGCGCCGCCGAGGACGCCATCACCGCCGGCGAGGTGGACCTGGCGCGGGACATCGCGCGCGAGGTGCTGACCCGGGCGACCGTGCCCGCCGACCGGATCCGCGCCTGGGAGGTGGTCATCGAGGCCGCCGGGCAGGCCCTCGGGGACGTCGACGCCGTCTTCCCGCAGGCCCTCGCCGACGCGGGCGACGACCCCCGGCTGCTCGCCCTGGTCCACTACCACCTCGCCTGGCGCAAGCTGATCGTCGAGGGCGACTTCTCCGAGGCCCGGCAGGAGGCCGCGCACGCGGCGGAGCTGGCGGCACGCGGCGACGACCGGCGCACCGAGCTGATGGCGCTGTCGTTCCAGTCGTCCACCGAGACCCTGATGGGCCATCCGAACGCGCCCGCGACCATCAAACAGGCCATGAAGGAGCCTCAGGACCCCTACGTGGCCTGCCACCACAACGGCGTCGGCGCGGCCAGGTTCCGCTGGCTGATGATGAGCGACCAGCTGCCCGAGGCCCGGTCGACCATCACCGCGCTGCTGCGCGAGGTCCGCCGGCGCGGCATGGTCGAGAGCGAGGTGCACTTCCAGCGTTTCCTCGCCGAGACCGAACTGCGCTCCGGGCACTGCGGACGCGCCCTCGACCTGGCCCGCGAAAGCCTCCGGCTGGCCCGTGACTCGGGCATCGGCCTCGGCGCCTCCGCGATGCTGGCCTCCCTCGCGGAGGCCTCGGGCGGCGACGTCGGACAGGCGCTGGCGCTGGCCCGGGAGGCGGCGGGGCGGGCCGAGGAGGACGGCGACCAGATGTACCTCTCGCGCGCCCTGGCCGCGCTGGGCCACGCCCAGTTCGTGGCCGGCGACGCGGCGGGCGCGGTCGGCTCGCTGCGCCGGGTGCGCGAGCTGGAGCAGGGCCTCGGCATCACCGACCCGGCGCGCGGGCGCTGGCAGGGCGACCTGGCCGAGGCGCTGGTCCGGGTCGGCGAGCCGGGCGAGGCGCAGGACGTCATCGCCGTGACGCGCGAGCACGCGCTGCGGCTGGACCGGGAGAGCGTGCTGGCCGTGCTGGACCGGGCGGAGGCCCTCGTACGGGCGGCGCTCGGCGACCACGAGGGGGCGCTGGCGCGGCTGACGTCCGTTCAGGACCGGCTCGCCAAGCTCGGCTACGGGCTGGAGGAGGCGCGGGCGGCGTTCGCGCTGGCCCGGCTGCGCACCGGGCGGCCGGGACCGACGTCGTACGACGAGGCGGCACGGCTGTTCCGGCGGTGCCGGGCGCTGCCCTGGCTGCGTCAGGTGGACGAGGCCGCCGCGCACGGCGCGGGCGAGCCGGCCGCCGTCACCGCGCAGACCCCGCCCTCCGACGCGCTGGCGGGACTGGCCGCGATGGAGCGTCAGGTCGCGGCGCTCGTCATGGAGGGGGCGACCAACCGGGAGATCGCCGCGCGGCTGTTCATCAGCGTGAAGACGGTCGAGGCGACCCTGACCCGGGTCTACCGCAAGCTGGGGATCCGCTCGCGGGTGGACATCGTCCGGTTGGCGGCGGGGCGTCACGCGAAGTGAGGATCGCGCGGGTTAACTGCCCCTCGGGGGCGACCCGCGCGCAGGACGTCCCCCGGAACGCGGGTGCTGCGACGGCGCTGTGGGACCGAGGGTTTTCCCTGCCCCAACTCCCTTAGGGGGTTCCCTCATTGGGGACGCCGGGCACCGGGTCCTAGCGTAAGGGACGTGCCGCTCGCCCGGGCACACGGGGGTCGGTCCCGCGACCCCCGTGCACACCCCCCACACCCGCGCGACCCCCCACCGGCAACCCCTCGAGGAGTTCCATGTTCGGGCTCAACCGCGTGAAGAGAACCGCCGCCGTCGTCGCGGCGACGGCCGCCACGGCGGCGACCGTGCTGCTCGGCGCCCCCACCGCCGTCGCAGCCCCGCAGCCCATCGTCGGCGGCACGACGACCACGACCACGGCGTATCCGTTCATGATGCAGATCACGGACGCCTCGCAGGACCAGTTCTGCGGCGGCACCCTCGTCTCGGCGACCAAGGTGGTCACGGCGGCGCACTGCATGGTCGGCGAGACCACGAGCAGCGTGCGCGTCGTCGGCGGCCGCACCTACCTCAACGGCGCCAACGGCACCGTCAGCCGGGTGAGCAAGATCTGGATCAACCCGGGCTACACGGACGCCACCAACGGCGACGACGTGGCCGTCCTGACCCTGTCGACGTCGATGCCGTACACCAAGGCGTCGTACGTCTCCTCGTCCCAGACCGGGGTGTACGCGGCCGGCGCCACCGCCCGCATCATCGGCTGGGGCACCACCTCGGAGAACGGCAGCTCCTCCAACCAGCTGCGGACCGCGACCGTCCCGATCGTGTCCGACTCCAGCTGCAAGAGCTCCTACGGTTCGGACTTCGTCCAGACCGACATGGTTTGCGCCGGATATCCCTCCGGCGGCACAGACACCTGCCAGGGCGACAGCGGCGGTCCCCTGCTCATCGGGGGCGTCCTGGCAGGGATCACTTCTTGGGGCGAGGGTTGCGCGGAAGCCGGTTACCCGGGTGTCTACACCCGGCTGACCACCTTCTCCAGCCTGGTGACCGCACAGGTCAACTCGTAATCACCGGGCAGCCCCCGAGAAACTCCTGAGGATCCCTCAGGGAAAGACCAGGGGGCGCTGCGAGCCTCCACGAGCGGC
>NZ_JBEPBI010000223.1:0-12525 GCF_040299045.1 Streptomyces sp. NPDC001027 | reverse complement strand
CGGCCGTTCGCCGTACTCCTCCAGGGCGTGGGCGATCCAGCCCGCCGTGCGGGCCACGGCGAAGACGGTCTCGCCGGCCGACGGCTCCATGCCGCAGGACACGGTGAACACGGCGAGGGCCAGGTCCACATTGGCGTGCAGCGGCCTGTGACGGGCCGCCGTGGCGACGACGTCCCGGGCCGCGTCGAGAGCGGGCGCCGCCTCGGGGATGTCCTCCAGGCGCGCGAACAGGGCACGCGCGCGTGGGTCCTCGCCGGTGTACAGCGGATGACCGAGGCCGGGGATGCGGCGGCCGGCCCGCAGCTCCTCCGCGATCACGGGCGCCGCGCGGCCGAGGTCGAGCACCTGCAGCAGCATGCGGTGGGCGAGCCCGCCGGCCGCGCCGTGCAGCGGTCCTTCGAGCACCCCCAGTCCCGCGGAGACGGCAGCGTAGGCGTGCGCACGGGCGGAGGCGGCGACCCGCACCGCGAGCGTCGAGGCGGCCAGGTCGTGGTCGGCCAGCAGCCCGAGCGCCGTGTCGAGGACCTGCAGTCGCGCCTCTTCGGCTGGCCGGCCGCTGAGCCGCTCCCACAGACGGCGGGCGAGCGGACCCTCGACGCGCCTGCCGTGCCTGTGCGCGGGCAGGACGGCGACGAACGTGGGGATCAGGGTCCGCGCGGCGCCGAGCACGGACTCCTCGGTCAGGTCGAACCGCAGCGGGTCCACGGCAGCCGCCGCCACTGCGGCGACCCGCAGACGGTCGGTCGTGCCGGTGTGCTCCGGCAGCGCGTCGACGGCCCGGACGGCGGCCTCGACGGACTCCGCGGGCGCCGTGAAGACGGCTCCGGGGCGCGACCGGCCGGTCCACAGCCATTCGGCGACCTCCTCGTAGGAGTGCCGGCCGGCGAGCTCGACCGCGTCGACCCCGCGGTAGTAGTAGCGGTCCTCGTCGATCGAGGTGAGGCGGGTGCGCACGGACAGCTCCGTCCCGGGCCTCACGGCCCCCTCGGCATCGCGCCTGGTGCGCCGGGCGAGCGCCTCGACCTCTCCGGCGTCGAAGGTGCTCCCCCGGCCCGCGGCGGCGCGGCGGCTGCCCAGCCGGCCGCGGCTGACGTACGCGTACACCGTCTCGGGCTTCACCCCGAGCAGCTCGGCGGCCTCTTTGGTGCTCAGCCGTCGTTCGAGGCGGCCGGGTGCGGGGTCGTCGTCGTGCATGGGGGTCACCGTATCCACACGGTCATCCGGCGGTTCCCGGCAGCCTGGACGGCGCTGTCCCAGGTGCGGCGATGCCGGACGGGGCGGGCGCCTGCCGCCTGCGGCCGTCCCGCGTCGATCGTCCACTCCGCGGGCGCGCCCGGCTCGTATCCTGGGCGCGCAGTCAGTCCGCGCAGTCAGTCCGCGTACGGGCGCCGGAGCCCTGAGCCGGTCCGCGCGCAGGTGTCAGAAAGGTCGCACGGTGGCACACGCTCCCGGTCCGCAGCAGATCCCGGTCGTCGTCCTCGCCGGATTCCTGGGTTCGGGCAAGACGACACTGCTCAACCACCTGTTGCACCACAGCGGAGGCAGCCGGATCGGTGCGATCGTCAACGACTTCGGCGCCATCGAGATCGACGCCATGGCGGTGGCCGGCGCACTCGGCGACTCCACCGTCTCGCTCGGCAACGGCTGCCTGTGCTGCGCCGTCGACGCCGGCGAACTGGACGTCTACCTCGGGCGGCTGACCCGGCCAGGCTCCGGCATCGACGTCGTCGTGATCGAGGCCAGCGGCCTCGCCGAACCGCAGGAACTCGTCCGCATGGTGCTCGCCAGCGATCACCCGGGGATCGTCTACGGCGGGCTCGTCGAGGTCGTCGACGCGGCCGAGTTCGACGACACGCGGGCGAGGCACCCCGAGATCGACCGGCATGTCGCCCTCGCCGATCTCGTCGTCGTGAACAAGCTCGACCGTGCACCGGACCCCGAGCGCGTCCTCGGGCTCGTCCGCACCCTCACCGACCGGGCCGCCGTCGTGCCGGCCACCCACGGCCGTGTGGACCCCGAGCTCCTCTTCGACTGCCGGCCGAGCGAGGAGCGCATCGGGCAGCTGTCCTTCGACGACCTGCACCGGCACACCGACGCACAGGGAGCGGATGGGCACGACGGCTGCGCGGACGCGGGCGGCGGGCATCTGCACGCCGGCTACGACAGTGTCTCCTTCGCCTCCGAGGTCCCTCTAGACCCGCGCCGTGTGATGCGGTTCCTCGACAGCAGGCCGGAGGGTCTCTACCGGATCAAGGGGTACGTCGACTTCGGTCCGCACGACCCGGTCAACCGGTACGCCGTGCACGCGGTCGGGCCCTTCCTGCGCTTCTACCCCCACCCCTGGCCCGGTGCCGGCGCCCGCCTCACCCAGCTCGTGCTCATCGGCGCCGGCATCGACGCCGCAGCCCTCGGCAAGGAACTCGAGGGCTGTCGCAGCGACGCCCCTCACGCCGACGAACACGGCATGTGGGGCGTCCTGCGCTTCGTCCAGGACCCCGAGGAGGACCGTCCCGAGGGGGACCTCCCCGGGACGGCCGACGTCTGGGCGGGCGGACCGGAAGAGGCCGCCGTCTAGATCGGCCCCGCCACCACGCTCACCGTCTTCGCCAACGACACGCCCGAGCCGTCACGGCGCGGGTCGATCTCCGGCAGCTCGGCCGGCAGACCGTTCTTCTGGGCGGCCTTGGCCGGGACGGGGCCCGCCCAGGCCAGCGACAGGCAGTCCTCGCCCTTCAGGAACCGCTGGCAGCGCACACCGCCGGTGGCGCGGCCCTTGCGCGGATACTGGTCGAACGGGGTCAGCTTGGCGGTCGTCTGGACGGAGTCGTCCAGCGTCCCCCGGGAGCCGGCGATGGTGAACACCACGGCGTCCGCCGCCGGGTCCACGGCCGTGAAGGAGATGACCTTCGCGCCCTCGGTGAGCTTGACGCCCGCCATGCCGCCCGCCGGACGGCCCTGCGGGCGCACCTGGGAGGCCTGGTAGCGCAGCAGCTGGGCGTCGTCCGTGATGAAGACCAGGTCCTCTTCGCCGGTGCGCAGTTCGACGGCGCCGACGATCCGGTCCCCGTCCCTGAGGGCGATGACCTCCAGCTCGTCCTTGTTCGTCGGGTAGTCGGGCACGACCCGCTTGACGACACCCTGTTCCGTGCCGATGGCCAGTCCGGGCGACGACTCGTCGAGCGTGGTCAGACAGACCACCGTCTCGGCGCCCTCCAGGGACACGAACTCCGCCAGCGGGGCCCCGCCGGACAGGTTCGGCGCGGACGCCGTGTCCGGAAGCTGCGGCAGGTCGACGACGTTGATCCGCAGCAGACGGCCCGAGGACGTCACCGCGCCGATCTCCCCGCGCGCGGTGGCCGGCACCGCCGAGACGATCACGTCGTGCTTGGTGCGCTTGCCGTCCCCGTCCCCGTCCTCGGCCGTGAAGGGATCGCCGTTCGCCGTGCGGGCCAGCAGGCCCGTGGAGGACAGCAGGACGCGGCACGGGTCGTCCGCCACCTGGAGGGGCACCGCGGCGGCCGTGGCGCCCGACGACTCCAGCAGGACCGTACGCCGTTCGGTGCCGAACTTCTTGGCCACCGTGGCGAGTTCCGCGGAGACCAGCTTGCGCAGCTCCGCGTCCGAGTCCAGGATCCGGGTCAGCTCGGCGATCTCCCCGGTGAGCCGCTCCTTCTCCGCCTCCAGCTCGATGCGGTCGTACTTGGTGAGGCGGCGCAGCGGGGTGTCCAGGATGTACTGGGTCTGGATCTCCGACAGCCCGAAGCGCTCCATCAGGCGCTCCTTGGCCTGCGCGCTGTTCTCGCTGGAGCGGATCAGCCGGATGACCTCGTCGATGTCGACGAGGGCCGTCAGCAGACCCTCCACCAGATGCAGCCGGTCACGGCGCTTGGTGCGGCGGAACTCGCTGCGGCGTCGCACGACGTCGAACCGGTGGTCGAGGTAGACCTCCAGCAGCTCCTTCAGGCCCAGCGTGAGCGGCTGGCCGTCCACCAGCGCCACGTTGTTGATGCCGAAGGACTCCTCCATCGGCGTCAGCTTGTAGAGCTGCTCAAGGACCGCCTCGGGCACGAAGCCGTTCTTGATCTCGATGACCAGGCGCAGACCGTGCGCCCGGTCGGTGAGGTCCTTGACGTCGGCGATGCCCTGGATCTTCTTCGAGCCGACCAGGTCCTTGATCTTGGCGATGACCTTCTCGGGGCCGACCGTGAAGGGCAGTTCGGTGACGACCAGGCCCTTGCGGCGGGCCGTGACCGTCTCCACCGCGACCGTGGCGCGGATCTTGAACGTGCCGCGGCCGTTCTCGTAGGCGTCGCGGATGCCGGAGAGGCCGACGATCCGGCCGCCGGTCGGCAGGTCGGGGCCCGGGACGAACTTCATCAGGGCGTCCAGATCCGCGCCGGGGTAGCGGATCAGATGGCGGGCTGCCGCGACGACCTCGCCCAGATTGTGCGGCGGCATGTTCGTGGCCATGCCGACCGCGATCCCGGATGCGCCGTTGACCAGCAGGTTCGGGAAGGCGGCGGGCAGCGCGACCGGCTCCTGCTCCTGGCCGTCGTAGTTCGGCGCGAAGTCGACCGTGTCCTCGTCGATCGACTCCGTCATCAGGCTCGTCGCCGCGGCCTGGCGGCACTCCGTGTACCGCATGGCGGCCGGCGGGTCGTCGTTGCCCAGGGAGCCGAAGTTGCCGTGGCCGTCGACGAGCGGCACGCGCATGGAGAAGGGCTGGGCCATGCGCACCAGGGCGTCGTAGATCGAGGAGTCGCCGTGCGGGTGCAGCTTGCCCATGACCTCGCCGACGACACGGGCGCACTTCACATAGCCGCGCTCCGGGCGCAGGCCCATCTCGTTCATCTGGTAGACGATGCGGCGGTGCACCGGCTTCAGACCGTCACGGGCGTCCGGCAGGGCGCGGGAGTAGATGACCGAGTACGCGTACTCGAGGAAGGAGCCCTGCATCTCGTCGACGACGTCGATGTCGAGGATCCGCTCCTCGTACGAGTCGTCGGGCGGCGGGGTCTTCGTGCTGCGGCGGGCCATCGCTGCCGGCTCCTTGCTGGGGCGTGTGACGGGATCTGACGCGGACCATTGTGGACCGTGGCACTGACAGGGCGGGCGAGGACCCGGCGTCGGCCCTTCGGCCCCGCCCGCGAAGCCGCCTCGTCCACGGCTGCCCGCAGGCTACGCGATCTCGCTCTCGGCGTATGTCGTCCGGGAACTTCGCCTCCTGTCCGCACGCTTGCATACAGTGACAGGACCGGCAGGAAAACCGCGGTTTCGACGACCGCGTCCGCGATCGGAAGGGACGTACATGCCCATGGGTCACACCGCCACAGCCCAGGCAGGCTCCGGGGGCCTGACAGCGACCGAGCACCGCCTGGCCAACGGCCTGCGTGTGGTGCTCTCGGAGGACCACCTGACCCCCGTGGCGGCGGTGTGCCTCTGGTACGACGTCGGCTCACGCCATGAAGTCAAGGGCCGTACCGGCCTTGCTCACCTTTTCGAGCACCTCATGTTCCAGGGATCGGGCCAGGTCAAGGGCAACGGTCACTTCGAGCTCGTCCAGGGTGCGGGCGGTTCGCTGAACGGCACCACCAGCTTCGAGCGCACCAACTACTTCGAGACCATGCCCGCCCACCAGCTGGAGCTCGCCCTCTGGCTGGAGGCGGACCGCATGGGATCGCTGCTCACCGCGCTCGACGACGAGTCGATGGAGAACCAGCGCGACGTCGTCAAGAACGAACGCCGTCAGCGCTACGACAACGTCCCCTACGGCACGGCCTTCGAGAAGCTGACGGCCCTCGCCTACCCCGACGGCCACCCGTACCACCACACGCCGATCGGCTCGATGGCCGACCTGGACGCGGCGACGCTGGAGGACGCGCGCGCGTTCTTCCGCACGTACTACGCGCCCAACAACGCCGTCCTGTCGGTGGTCGGCGACATCGACCCGGAGCAGACGCTCGCCTGGGTCGAGAAGTACTTCGGCTCCATCGCCGGGCACGACGGCAAGCCCGAGCCGCGTGACGGCTCCCTGCCCGACGTCATCGGCGAGCAGTTGCGGGAGGTCGTCGAGGAGGAGGTGCCGGCCCGCGCCCTGATGGCGGCCTACCGTCTGCCCGAGGACGGCACGCGCGCGTGCGACGCCGTCGACCTGGCGCTCACCGTCCTCGGCGGCGGCGAGTCCTCCCGTCTCTACAACCGGCTCGTGCGCCGCGACCGCACGGCGGTGGCGGCCGGCTTCGGCCTGCTGCGGCTCGCCGGGGCGCCCTCCCTGGGCTGGCTGGACGTGAAGACGTCCGGCGACGTCGAGGTGCCCGTCATCGAGGAGGCCATCGACGAGGAGCTCGCCCGGTTCGCCGAGGAGGGCCCCACGGCCGAGGAAATGGAGCGCGCCCAGGCCCAGTTGGAGCGCGAATGGCTCGACCGCCTCGGCACGGTCGCCGGCCGCGCCGACGAACTGTGCCGGTTCGCCGTCCTGTTCGGCGACCCGCAGCTCGCCCTCACCGCGGTCCAGCGTGTGCTGGACGTGACGGCCGAGGAGGTGCGGGAGATCGCCCAGGCCCGCCTGCGTCCCGACAACCGCGCGGTGCTCGTCTACGAGCCCACCGCCGCCGAAGCCCCCGCCGACCAGGACGAGAACGAGGAGGCGGCCCGGTGACCGAGCTCGCCACGATGGACTTCCACCCCCAGCCCCAGGCGGGCGAGGCCAAGCCCTGGGCGTTCCCGGCGCCCGAGCGGACCGCCCTGGCCAACGGCCTGACGGTGCTGCACTGCCACCGCCCCGGCCAGCAGGTCGTCGCCGTCGAGATCCTGCTCGACGCTCCGCTGGACGCCGAGCCGGAGGGTCTCGACGGCCTCGCCACGATCATGGCGCGCGCCTTCACCGAGGGCACCGACAAGCACTCCGCCGAGGAGTTCGCCGCCGAACTGGAGCGCTGCGGCGCCACCCTGGACGCGCACGCCGACCACCCCGGCGTCCGCATCAGCCTCGAGGTCCCGGCCTCGCGCCTGACCAAGGGCGTCGGTCTGCTCGCGGACGCCCTCAGGGCCCCCGCGTTCGCCGACAGCGAGGTCGAGCGCCTCGTGCGCAACCGCCTGGACGAGATCCCGCACGAGCTGGCCAACCCCTCCCGGCGCGCCGCCAAGGAGCTCTCGAAGGAGCTGTTCCCGGCCACCGCCCGCATGTCGCGTCCGCGCCAGGGCACCGCCGAGACGGTCGAGAAGATCGACTCCGCGGCCGTCCGCGCCTTCTACGACAAGCACGTCCGTCCGGCGACGGCCACCGCCGTCGTCGTCGGCGACCTCACCGGCGTCGACCTGGACGCCCTCCTGGGCGACACCCTGGGCGCCTGGACGGGCTCCGCCGCCGAGCCGCGGCCCGTGCCGCCGGTGACCGCCGACGACGCCGGCCGGGTCGTCATCGTGGACCGCCCGGGGGCCGTCCAGACGCAGCTGCTGATCGGCCGGATCGGCGCCGACCGGCACGACCGTGTGTGGCCCGCCCAGGTGCTCGGCACCTACTGCCTCGGCGGCACCCTCACCTCCCGTCTGGACCGCGTCCTGCGTGAGGAGAAGGGCTACACCTACGGCGTTCGCGCCTTCGGGCAGGTCCTTTTGTCCGCGCCGGACGGCTCGGGCGCCGCGATGCTCGCCATCAGCGGTTCCGTCGACACCCCGAACACCGGTCCTGCGCTGGACGACCTGTGGAAGGTGCTGCGCACCCTCGCCGCCGAGGGGCTGACCGACGCCGAGCGCGACGTCGCCGTGCAGAACCTGGTCGGGGTGGCGCCGCTGAAGTACGAGACCGCGGCGGCCGTCGCGAGCACGCTGGCCGACCAGGTCGAACAGCACCTGCCCGACGACTACCAGGCGACTCTGTACCAGCAGCTCGCCGCGACCGGCACGGTGGAGGCCACCGCGGCGGCCGTGAACGCCTTCCCGGTGGACCGTCTGGTGACGGTCCTGGTGGGCGACGCGGCCCAGATCAAGGCGCCCGTCGAGGCCCTCGGCATCGGCGAGGTGAAGGTCGTGTCCGCCGAGTAGCCGACAAGCCGAGCCGACAAGCCGAGTAGCCGTGGATCGCGGCGGCAACGGCACGCACGCGCAGAGGCCCTGGTCGACCGAGCGTCACCAGGGCTTCTGTTTGTCCGAATTGGGGTGGACGTGGCCTGTCTGCACTGTGGGATGCGCTACAAAAACCGTGATCCGTTTGAGGATTGATCCCTTCGCCGCTTAGCTTCATCCGGGCTGTCCGTCAGGCACTGCGCCGCAAGCTGCGGCACCGGACAGTCATCGCCGAGTCCCCGTACGGCGCGAGCCAGGGGAGCCGGGGACCCACTTGTGAAGTCCCTGGGGTGAATCGGACGCCCGCGTGCACACGAGGGGGTCCGTAGGAGACCTTCCTGCTCCGAACCCGTCAGCTAACCCGGTAGGCGAGAGGGAAGGAAAGGACACCTCTGACTTCATGGCGTTCACCTGCGCCACCGGGAAGCACCGCCGGCCCAGCCGGATGCAGCGTTCCACCGCTCGCGCGGTCGGCGTGGCGGCGCTCACCAGTACCGGTGTGATGGCCTCCGTCGCCTCCACCCAGGCCTTCGCGGCCGAGCCCACCCCCGAACAGACCGGTCTGATCCCGGTCGTCACGGCCGGCGAGTCCGTGGCCGAGTCGGTCGCCGACCAGGTCGACGAGCAGGTCGCCGCGCAGAAGAAGGCGGCTTTCGAGGAGGCCGCCCGCCAGGCCGCCGCGAAGAAGGCCGTGGAGGAGCGCGAGGCACGCGTGCGTGCCGCCCGTGAGGCCGAGCGCAAGCTTCTCAACACCTTCGTGTCGCCGATCACCGGCTCCTACGTCTCCACCGGCTACCAGGCCAGCAGCTCGCTGTGGTCCTCCGGCAGCCACACCGGCGTCGACTTCCACGCGGCCAGCGGCACCACCGTGCACGCGGTCGGCTTCGGCACCGTGGTCGAGGCGGGCTGGGGCGGCGCCTACGGCAACCAGGTCGTCATGAAGATGAACGACGGGACGTACACGCAGTACGGTCACCTGTCGTCCATCGAGGTGTCGGTGGGCCAGACGGTCACCCCGGGCCAGCGCATCGGGCTGTCCGGCGCGACCGGCAACGTCACCGGAGCGCATCTGCACTTCGAGGCGCGCACGACCCCCGAGTACGGCTCGGACATCGATCCGGTCGCCTATCTCCGCAAGCACGGCGTCAACGTCTGACGCCCGACGGCGACAGATCGTTCGGCCCCGGCCCCTCGGCCGGGGCTTTCGCCGTTTTCGGGGCCCCGCTGTCCAAAAAATATCCCTGGATTCCGGCTCCCCGTCGGAAATTCCCGCTCATTGCAATAGAGTCACGGAACACACGTCAACCGTCGACGTTTCACGGGGATTAAGGCGGAGGTCCGTCATGCGAATTCCGGCGCACTCGGTGTGCACGGCCGTCCGGGACGACATCGTCGCGGGTGTCTACGAACGCGGCAGCCGCCTCACCGAGGAACTCCTCGCCCGCCGCTACGGCGTCTCGCGCGTCCCGGTCCGCGAGGCGCTGCGCACCCTGGAGGCCGAGGGCTTCGTCGTCACCCGGCGGCACGCGGGCGCGTGCGTGGCGGAGCCCACCGAGCAGGAGGCGGCCGACCTGCTGGAGATGCGGTTGCTGCTGGAGCCGCTCGGCGCCTCCCGGGCCGCCCAGCGGCGCACGGAGGCCCATCTGAAGGTGCTGCGCGGGCTCGTCCGGCTGGGTCAGGAGCGGGCCAGGAGGGGCAACAGCGAGGATCTGCGCTCCTTGGGGGGCTGGTTCCACGAGACGCTCGCCCAGGCCTCCGGAAGCCCTGCCCTCGCGTCGATGCTCACCCAGCTCCGGCACAAGATCGCCTGGATGTACGCGGTGGAGGCGCCGGCCGACCCCGTGGAGTCCTGGGCGGAGCACGGCGCGATCGTCGACGCGGTGACGCGCGGCGACGGGGAGCGCGCGCGGGCGGTCACCGCGCTGCACACCGAGCGCGCGACCCTCGCGCACCGGCTGCGCTTTTCCAAAGGGCCGGAGCGGGCCGATCGTGTGAGGACTTCGCAACCTCCCGTAAACATGACGGGTCTGCGGCATTAACACGGGAGCCGTATACAAAGAAGGAGTAATTCGAGGGGGATTATTTCTGCTGCCTGTGCACGGGAAATGCGAAGGGCTCGCCCGATAATTCGGACGAGCCCTTCACCGCATAACGCGGCGGTGCTCAGACGGTCTCGGGGAGTTCCTCGAGGCCTTCGGCGACCAGCTTCGCCAGCCGGTCGAGCGCGGCGTCCGCGCCCTCGGCGTCGGAGGCGAGGACGATCTCCTCGCCTCCCTGGGCGCCGAGGCCGAGAACGGCCAGCATGGAGGCCGCGTTGACGGGGTTGCCGTCGGCCTTGGCGATCGTCACGGGGATGCCTGCGGCCGTGGCGGCCCGGACGAAGATGGAAGCGGGGCGGGCGTGGAGGCCCTCGGCCCAGCCGACGTTGACGCGGCGCTCAGCCATGTGATGCTGCCCTTCGGTGTCTCAGGTTGTCTAGACCAGTGTTCCACATGTGACGCGGATGAGGGACGGTCCCTGGGTGTCCCGTCACCATGCGGTCGCCGGATCGCGGCCTCGACCCGGCGTGCGCCCTCCAGACTGCCTCGCGCCGTTGTCGGAAGCGAGCCGTAGTCTGGGCCCCATGCAGAGCGCGTCGGACCGGCACGAGTACCCCGCCCACTGGGAGGCCGACGTCGTGCTGCGCGACGGCGGCGCCGCGCGCGTCCGCCCGATCACCGTCGACGACGCCGAGCGCCTGGTCAGCTTCTACGAGCAGGTGTCGGACGAGTCGAAGTACTACCGCTTCTTCGCGCCCTACCCGCGCCTGTCCGCGAAGGACGTCCACCGCTTCACGCACCACGACTTCGTGGACCGGGTGGGACTCGCGGCCACGGTCGGCGGCGAGTTCATCGCCACCGTGCGCTACGACCGCATCGGCGCCGACGGCATGGCCGCCTCCGCGCCGGCCGACGAGGCCGAGGTGGCCTTCCTCGTCCAGGACGCCCATCAGGGACGAGGCGTGGCCTCCGCCCTCCTCGAACACATCGCGGCCGTCGCGCGCGAGCGCGGCATCCGTCGCTTCGCCGCCGAGGTGCTCCCCGCCAACAACAAGATGATCAAGGTGTTCACGGACGCCGGCTACACCCAGAAGCGCAGCTTCGAGGACGGCGTCGTCCGCCTGGAGTTCGACCTCGAGCCCACCGAACGCTCCGTCGCCGTGCAACGCGCGCGGGAACAGCGTGCCGAGGCGCACTCCGTGCGGCGGCTCCTGACGCCCGGCTCGGTCGCCGTCGTCGGCGTCGGTCGCGCTCCGGGCGGGGTGGGCCGCAGCGTGCTCGGCAATCTCCGGGAGGCCGGGTTCACCGGACGCCTGTACGCCGTGAACCAGGCTTTTCCCGAGGATCTGAAGGAACTCGACGGCGTGCCCGCCCACCGCTCCGTGCGGGACATCGCGGAGCCCGTGGACCTCGCGGTCGTCGCCGTCCGGGCCGAGCACGTGCCCGCGGCCGTCGCCGAATGCGGCGAGCACGGCGTGCAGGGACTCGTCGTCCTCTCCTCCGGCTATGCCGAGAGCGGTCCCGACGGGCGCGAGCGCCAGCGTGAACTCGTACGCCACGCGCGCGCGTACGGCATGCGGATCATCGGCCCCAACGCCTTCGGAGTCATCAACACCGCGCCCGAGGTGCGCCTCAACGCCTCACTCGCCCCCGAGATGCCGAGGCCGGGCCGGATCGGTCTGTTCGCCCAGTCCGGTGCCATCGGCATCGCCCTGCTCTCCCGGCTGCACCGGCGCGGCGGCGGGGTCACCGGCGTCACCGGCGTGTCGACCTTCGTCTCCTCCGGCAACCGTGCGGACGTCTCCGGCAACGACGTCCTCCAGTACTGGTACGACGACCCCGACACCGACGTCGCCCTCATGTACCTGGAATCCATCGGCAACCCGCGCAAGTTCACCCGCCTCGCCCGGCGCACGGCGGCCGCCAAGCCCCTGGTCGTCGTCCAGGGCGCCGGTTCCGCCCCGCAGGGGCACGCCGTACGGGCCACCCGGCTGCCGCACGCCACGGTGTCGGCGCTGCTGAGGCAGGCCGGCGTGATCCGCGTGGACACCATCACCGAGCTGGTCGACGCGGGCCTGCTCCTCGCCCGTCAGCCGCTGCCGACGGGGCCGCGCGTCGCGATCCTCGGCAACTCCGAATCCCTCGGACAGCTCACGTACGACGCCTGCCTCTCCGAGGGGCTGCGTCCCCTGCCCCCGCTGGACCTGACCACGGAGGCCGCGGCGGAGGACTTCCACGCCGCACTGGCGCGCGCCCTGGGCGACGACACGTGCGACGCGGTGGTCGTGACGGCCATCCCGGCGATCGGGGAGACCTCGCCCGGCGACGCGGAACTCGCGGAGGCCCTGCGCTCGGCGGCGGCCGCGGCCCCGGCCAAACCGGTGCTCGTGGTGCACGTGGAGCTCGGCGGCCTCGCGGCGGC
>NZ_JBEPBI010000222.1:0-12576 GCF_040299045.1 Streptomyces sp. NPDC001027 | reverse complement strand
CCCGCCGGGTCACGGCCTGCGACGCGCCTCGGGCGCCGGCGCGGCACGGCGGCGGTCAGCTCAGCCGCGGACTCCTCGCAGGACCATGGCGACCGCGGCCTCCGTGATCGCCGACGGGTCCTCCGCGGCGCCCAGCTCGATCCGCCGGACCGCCGCGTCCACGACGCCCTGCAGCAGCATCGCCGCCAGCCGGGGCTCCGCGTGGCCCAGCTCGGCCAGCGCCTGGCCGATCATCGTGACGAGACCGCCGTGCGCCGCCCGGATCTTCTCGCGGGCCCCGGCGTCCAGCTCACTGGCCGAGATCGCCACGACGGCCCGGTGCCGCCGGTCCCCGACCAGTGCGAGCTGCCGCCGCACATACGCCTCGACCTTGGCCTCGGCCCCGTCGGCCGCGGTCATCGCCGCCTCGACCTCCGCGGTCCACACGGGAAAGTCGACCTCGCACAGCTCCTCGACCACGGCGGCCCGCGACCGGAAGTACTCGTACACGGACGAGCGCGCGAGACCCGTCCGCTCGGCGAGGGCCGGGAACGTCAGCGCTTCCGTCCCGCCCTCGGACAACAGGGAACGTGCCGCGTCCAGCAGGGCGGCACGCTGCATCGACCGGTGCTCGGCCACGGAGGCCGCTCGAATCCTTGGCACGTCGTCCACTTTACGGACGCTCCACGCCCGGCGGGAGTGCCTGCGCCCGCGGCGCCGGCGAGCGGCAGGTCAGCGACCGAAGCTCGCCAGCTTGGCCCGCAGCTGGAGCACCGACTTGGTGTGGATCTGGCTGACCCTGCTCTCGGTCACCCCCAGCACGTTCCCGATCTCGGCGAGCGTCAGCCCCTCGTAGTAGTAGAGGGTGACGACCGTCTTCTCCCGGTCGGGCAGCGTGTTGATCGCTCGGGCGAGGAACCGCCTGAGCTCCCGGTCCTCGGCCACCTCCACCGGGTCGTCGGCGGCCGTGTCCTCGAGCGTGTCCATCAGGCTCAGCCGGTCGCCGCCCTCGCCGCCGACGTGCAGCAGCTCCTCCAGCGCCACCACGTTCGCCAGCGACAACTGGCTGAAGACGGCGTGCAGTTCCTCGACGGCGATGCCCAGCTCGGCCGCGACCTCACACTCCGAGGGGGTCCTGCGCAGCCGCGCCTCCAGCGTCGCGTAGGCCCGCTCCACGTTGCGCGCCTTCTGCCGGACCGACCTCGGGATCCAGTCCAGCGCCCGGAGCTCGTCGATCATCGCGCCCCGGATCCGGGTGATCGCGTACGTCTCGAACTTGATCTCCCGGTCGACGTCGAACTTCTCGATCGCGTCGATCAGCCCGAACACCCCGGAGGACACGAAGTCGGCCTGCTCCACATTGGGCGGCAGGCCGACGCTCACCCTTCCCGCCACGTACTTCACCAGTGGCGAGTAGTGCAGGATCAACTGCTCCCGCAGCCGCTCGTCGCCCGTCGCCTTGTACGAGCGCCACAGCTCGTCGAGCGTCGAGGGAGCGGGCGGCCGCACGCTGCCACCGTCACGGGCGGCTGGGGGGATCGCCGCCCGGTCGGACCCGGAGGTGTGCTGGGGCATTCGTCGCCTTGTGCCGTTCTGCCGTGAAGTGCGTCGGGGTGGGTGAAGGTGCTACGAGGTGGTGCAGTGGTGCCGGTCTGTGACGGAATCCTCGTGAGCGTAGCGTGACTGCGGTGTCGCGGTGCGCGAAGGGCGTGGCCCGACCGGCACGCAGATACGTTTTGCTGGGCGCGCTCCCGGGGCAGGTCGATCGCGGTCGCCGTCACGAGGTCGCGTCAACTACCGGATTCCGCAAGGCTTTCGGCGTTCCCCCGGACGGCCGAACCCCCTGGGTCAACACGGAGGCCGATCCCCTCGAACGGAGACCATCGCCTGGCGTGTCAACTTCCAGCCGTCGCCGTGTCGTTCGACGTAACCGAGCGCAAGGAGCTCGTACAGCCTCGCGATCGCGTCGTCCGGCGTCGTCCGGGCTTCGCGGGCGATCTCGCCGACCGCCGCGGTCCGGCGCGCCGGGAGCGCGGCCAGCACGCGCCGGGCGCCCGGCTCGAGGAGGTCGCGCGGCAGCGCCGGCCCACGCCGGGCGGGCGCCAGCTCCCCCATGTCACCGACCAGCTCGACGACTTCCGCGGCGTCCGTGACCAGCACGGCCTCCTGCCGGAGCAGTTCGTGCACCCCGGCGGACAGGCTGCTGGTGGCCGGGCCGGGCACTCCTATCGTGTGCCGTCCCAGCCGCTGCGCCGCCCGGGCGGTGACCAGCGAGCCGCTGCGGTAGGCGGCCTCCACGACCACCGTGCCCCGGGTGAGCGCGGCGATCACCCGGTTGCGCAGGATGAAGCGGCTCGGCGTCGGGTGCTCGCCCGGGGGCAACTCCCCGACCACCAGACCCTGTTCGGCGATCCTGCCGATCAACTGTGTGTGACCCTGCGGATAGGGCCGGTCGACCCCGCAGGCGAGGACGGCGACGGTGGCGCCGCCCGCTCCGAGAGCGCCCCGGTGCGCGGCGCCGTCGACCCCGTAGGCGCCGCCGGACACGACCACCCACCCTCGTTCGGCGAGACCGCAGGCGAGGGATGCGGCCATGTGGGCGCCGTACTCGGTGCAGGCGCGGGCGCCGACGACGGCCACCGAGCGCAGCGCCCACATCCGCAGGCTGGGTCGCCCGCGCACCCAGAGCCCCAGCGGCCGGGCGTCCCCGAGCTCCTCCAGGGTCCCTGGCCACTCGGCGTCGCCCGGGCACACGAACCGCACTCCGGCCTCCTGTGCGAGGGCCATGTCGCGCTCCGGCTCGGCCCGCTCGGCCCGCGCCCGCAGCCCGGCCCAGCGCCGTGCGGTGACGCCCGGCAGCGGCTCGCCGTCCGCGCACAGCCGCCGCACCACCTCCCGCGCGCCGCGTTCGCGCACCCACTGTCCGCCGACCTCGTCGCCGGGCTCGACGACCCGGCCGAGGAAGACCCGGGCCAGCCGCTCCTCGGCCCAGGCGCCGCCGTTCATGTGAGGGCCCCGAGGGCCATCGGCGTCCCACGAGGCACCCCGGTGCGCAGCTGCAGGGCCAGGGCCACGTCCATGGCGTCCGGCCGGTCGTGGCCGACCAGGTCGGCCACGGTCCACGCGACCCGCAGCACACGGTCGAGCCCGCGGGCGGTCAGCGTCCCGCGCTCCAGGTTCCGCTCCGCCTCGTCCATCGCGCCGACCGCCGCATGCCAGCGGTGGCGCAGCTCCCGCCCCGGCACTTCGGAGTTGGTACGCCACGGGGTGCCCGCGAGGCGGACCGCCGCGCGCTCGCGGGCGGCCCGCACCCGGTCGGCGACGGTGGCCGTCGACTCGCCTCCGGGCCCTCGGTGCGTGAGCTCGGCCCGGCTGACCGGGTCGACCTCCACGCGCAGGTCGACCCGGTCGAGCAGCGGCCCGGAGAGTCGCGCCTGGTAGCGGCGGACGGCGGCGGGCGAGCAGTCGCACAGGGCGTCGCGCAGCGAGAACCGCCCGCACGGGCACGGGTTGGCGGCCAGCACCATGAGGAACCGCGCCGGAAAGCGCACGACGCCCGCGCTGCGCGCGATCACCACGTGTCCCGCCTCGAGCGGCTGCCGCAGGGCGTCGAGGACCCGGCTGCCGAACTCGGGGGTCTCGTCGAGGAAGAGCACGCCCCGGTGGGCCAGCGAGACCGCGCCGGGGCGGGCGACGCCGGGGCCTCCGCCGACCAGCGACTGCATCGTGGCCGAGTGGTGCGGGGCGCAGTACGGGGGCACGTCGATGAGGGGCTTGCCGGGCGGCAGCAGGCCTGCCACCGAGTGCACCGCCGTGACCTCCAGCGACTCCTGCCTGCTCAGCGTGGGCAGCACCGCGGGCAGCCGCTCCGCGAGCATCGTCTTGCCGGCGCCGGGCGGGCCCTCCAGGAAGAGGTGGTGTCCGCCCGCCGCGGCCACCTCCACCGCGGTCCGCGCCGAACGCTGGCCGACCACGTCCGCGAGGTCGTGCTCCTGGTCCGGATGGGCGGCGCCGATGCCGATGGCGGCGCTCGTGCCGGGCATCCGCAGACCGGCCAGGAGCGGATCCGGGCGGCCCGCCTCGTCCGGCTCCTCCTCGGGGACGGGCTCGTCCGCGAGGACGGCGATCAGCTGCCGCAGGCTGCGCACTCCGAGCACGGAGACGCCCGGCACCAGCGCTGCCTCGGCGGCGGCGCTCTCGGGCACCACCACCTGTTCGTATCCCGCGGTCGCGGCCGCCAGCACGGCTGGGAGGACGCCCCGCACCGGGCGCACGCGCCCGTCCAGGCCCAGCTCGCCGATCATCACGACGTCGGCGAGCACTCGCGGGTCGATCCGTTCGGCCGCGCCGAGCACCGCACAGGCCACGGCGAGATCGAACCCCGATCCGCCCTTGGGCACGGACGCGGGGCTGAGGCCCACCGTGAGCTTCTTCTGCGGCCATTCGCCGCCCGAGTTCACCACGGCCGCCCGCACCCGGTCCCGGCTCTCGCTCAGGCTCTTGTCCGGCAGCCCCACCAGGGTGAACGCCGCCACTCCCGGTTCGAGGTCGGCCTGGACCTCGACGACGACGCCTTCGACGCCCACCAGCGCCACCGCGCACGTGCGTGCGAAGCCCATCTCAGGCCACCCCCCGCGCGTGCTGCACGACGGCGGCTCCCCGGCGCGGCAGGACCACGCCGACCAGGTCGATCCGGACGCCGCCCGGCGGGGCTCCGCCGTGCGCCTGGATCCACCGCCCGGCGAGCCCGCGCAGGCGCTCCGCCTTCTTCGGCGTCACCGCCGCCATCGGGTGCTGGAAGGCTCCGTCCCTGCGGGTCTTCACCTCGCAGACCACCAGGACGTCGCCGTCCCGCGCGACGATGTCGATCTCACCGGTCCTGCCGCAGCGCCAGTTGCGCTGCAGGACCGTCATCCCGGCCTCGGCCAGCCGCCGGGCGGCCAGCTCCTCGCCGTACCTGCCGAGTGCGCCACGTGCCAGTTGTGCGTTCATGTCGGCACCACCTCCGGGGCCAACGTTCACGCATCCGCCGCCACCGAAAGGATCTTGGTGGACACGCCGGCCGCTGTGGAGAACTCCGTCACCCGTCCGAGGGAGTCCGGCTCAGCCGGCCCCTCGGAGCACTCGGAGCGCTCGGCGCGAACCCGGCACGGCTCAGCTCCCCGGAAGCTCCAGGTCGCTCTTGTTCAGCTCCTCGATGTTCACGTCCTTGAACGTGAGGACCCGTACCTGCTTCACGAAGCGGGCCGGCCGGTACATGTCCCACACCCAGGCGTCGGCCATCGACACCTCGAAGAACACCTCGCCCTGGACCGAGTGCACCTGCATCTCGTAGTCGTTGGTCAGATAGAAACGACGCTCGGTCTCGATCACGTATTTGAACAGACCGACGACATCGCGGTACTCCCGGTAGAGCTTCAGCTCCATCTCGGTCTCGTACTTCTCGAGGTCCTCGGCGCTCATGGCATGTTCCCCTTCAGCCGTGCGATCCCCCCATTGTGCGCCAGTCCCGAGCGCCCCTAGACGATTTCCGTGTCAAGGGTCACCGGTCCGGCGGGAGGACCTTCGTCGAGCAGCCTGCGCAGCAGCTCGGCGAGTCTGGTCGGATACACCGTCTCATGTGCCTGGCTCAGTTCCTGACACGTCCACCAGCGCGCTCCGGCGACACTGCGCCGTTCCAGCTCGGTCAGGGCCGTCGCCCGGGTCGCGGTCACCGTCGTCCGGGCGAGGTAGTACCACTCGTCCTGGTCCCAGCGGCGGCCCGCGAAGGGGAAGGAGCACATCCGCCGCCACAGCACCGGACCGAGGTCGACCTCGGTGATGCCGGTCTCCTCGACGAGTTCCCGCAGAGCGGCCTCTTCACGGGTCTCGTCGCCCTCCACACCGCCGCCGGGCGTGAACCACCAGTGGTCGGCGGGATCGTCCGGTTCATGCCCGTGCAGCAGCAGGATGCGGTCCTGCGGGTCGAGGAGCACGACCCGCGCCACCTTGCGCAGCCCGCCCTCGTAGGAGTCGACGCCCCCGCCGACCGGCTCGTTGGCGGGCTCAGCGGGCACCGGCGGGCTCCGGACGGCTGCGGCGGCGGCCCGTCCGCTTGGCGATCGGGCCGTATGCGCCGCCGCCGAGCACCAGCACGGCGCCGCCGACGATCAGCCAGCCGATCGTGCCCAGCGGGCCCGGCTGGGAGAGGGCCCCGAGGTCCTCGAAGCCGGTCGGCCGCTTCAGCATGCCCTTCGCAGGCCAGACGACGGCGTCGACGCGGGCCTTGACCGCACTGCGGGCCACCGTGCCCTGGGCGGCGTCGGTGAGGTGGGCGGTGGAGTCCAGGGAGCCCTGCCGCTCGTCGCCGAGGAGGAAGAGCCTCCCGTCGGGGACCTTCACGGTCGGGAAGTTCTTGATCTCGGCCAGCGTGCCCGGCGGCAGATACGGTTCCTCGATCTGCTTGCCGTTGACGGTCAGCTTGCCGTCGGTGCAGCAGGCGACGGTGTCGCCGCCGACCGCGACCACGCGCTTGACGACCGGCGCGTTGCTCGCCCACGTCTTGTCGGTGAAGACGACCACGTCCCCGCGCCGCACCTCGCCGCCGTCGATGCGCTCGGCGAGCACGCGGTCGCCGGCGGCGATCGTCGGGCTCATGGAACTGGTGGGCACGGTGTAGGGCCGGTAGAGCAGGGCTCCCCAGGCGAACCCGCCGAGGAACAGCGCGAGGCCCAGTGCGACGGCCAGTCCGGACAGTCGCTGTCCGGTCCGGCTGCCCACCGGGCCGCTGCTGGTGCCGCCGCTGCTGCGCGGGGCCGTTCGTGTAGTGCTCTCGCCACCCATGGACCCGCACCCTACCCGGCGGTACCGAACCGGGTCAGCCCCCTCTTTCCCGCCCGCGCCCGGTCGGCCCGGTCTTCGCAGGCCGAGGTCACACGCTTGGGAAAGGGTTTGCCGAACGAGAGCCAGGTGGGCCGGGGCGGGGGCCGCGGTCAGCGGGTCCGGGAGTCCCCGGTCCGCCGGCGCCGCCACAGGACCACCGGTACGACTCCGGCGAGGGCGAGACCCTGCGGCGCGGCGGTGAGGGCCGCGGACGCCGCGGACTGGTCGCTCAGACCGGTCTGCTCGAAGGTGTCCGGCACCGGCAGCGTGCCCCAGTGGTTGAGCGGCCAGGCCTTGACGATGGCGCGGCCGACGACCTGGTCGACGGGCACCATGCCGTGGTTCTTGTCCGACTGGTTGTACCGCGAGTCGCGCGAGTTCTGGCGGTGGTCGCCCATCACCCAGACGTAGCCCTTGGGGACCTTCACCGAGAACTGGCCGCCCTGGTCGTCCTGGCTGCACGGGGTGTTGCCGGGGTACACGTACGGCTCGTTCAGCGCCTTGCCGTTGACCGTGAGCGGGCCGGTGCCCTTGCAGGCGACGGTGTCGCCGCCGACGCCGATGACCCGCTTGATCAGGTCCTTCTCCTCCGCCGACGGCATCAGGCCGATCCAGCTGAGGACGGTCTGGAAGGCGTTCGGCTCGACGGTGTTCTCGCCCGCGAGCCAGTTGTCCGGGTCGTGGAAGACGATGACCTCGCCGCGCTCGGGCTCGGAGCCGAACCACGGGGTCAGCTTGTCGACGAGGACGCGGTCGCCGATCTTGAGGGTGTTCTCCATCGAGGCCGACGGGATGGAGAAGGCCTGCACCAGGAACGTCTTGATCAGCAGTGCGAGGACCAGCGCGATGCCGATCAGGATCGGCAGCTCCTTCCAGAAGGAGCGGGGCTTCTTCGCCTGTGGCGCCGAGCCGTCCGAACCGCCGCCGCCGGTGCGCGGCGGTTCGTCCGCCGGCGGACCGTCGCCGCCCGCCACGGGGTCACTCCCGGAGGTCACGGCGCTGTCCGTGACCGGGTCGGCCTCTCCCACGGGGTGTCCGCGGTGCTCCTCGCCGTCGTGCCCGGACCGTGCGCCAACCGCCACATCCCCCACGCCAACTCCTCACTCTGTGCCGCTGCCTGCCCCACATACGACGCAGGCCCACCACTCCCATAACGAGCGGGAGTTCCGCAGGGGTCGGGAGTCTTCCGACGGATCCGTCCGGACCGTCGGAAGCAACCCTATGCGACGGCTGGGCGGAGGCGGTCGCCCCGACGGCCGAGCCGGTCACCGAGGTGAAAGTTTGCGGTTCCTTGAGGCGGATCCAGTGCCCGAGGGGCCAGGCGATCACCATGGCCCGGCCGACCACCTCGTCCTCCGAGACGGTGCCGCCGTAGTCGGTGTTGCGATGCGCCCTGGAATCGGCGGAGTTGGCCCGGTGGTCGCCCATCACCCACAGCCGCCCCTGGGGGACGGTGATGTCGAACGGGTCGTCCGAAGGGGTGTTGCCGGGATAGAGGTAGCTCCCCTCTTCCAGGGGAACGCCGTTGACGGTGACCCGCCCCTGCGCGTCACAGCACTTGACGTGGTCGCCGCCCACTCCCACGACCCTCTTGATGAGGTCCTTCTCGTCGTCGGACGGCAGCAGACCGATGAAGGTGAGCCCTTCCTTGACCTGCTTGACGACGACCGGGTCCTTCTTCTTGGCGGTCGTCTGCTCGTCGTCGAGCCAGCCGCCGGGGTCCTTGAAGACCACGACGTCCCCGCGCTCGGGCCGGGAGCCGAACCACGGGGTGAACTTGTCGACCAGGACGCGGTCGCCGATCCGGATCGTCTGCTCCATGGAGCCCGACGGGATCACGAAGGCCTGCACCAGGAAGGTCTTCAGCACCAGGGCTATCAGCACGGCGACGCCGACCAGCAGCGGGATCTCCCGCACGGCCGAGCGCCTGCGCTTGCGCTTGACCTTGCGCTGCAGCTTGCGCCGTTCCGCGCGGGAGCGGCCGGGGCCCGGGCCGGCGGTGCGCCGGACGCCGGTGGGCAGGAGGTTGTCCGCGGCGCTGTCCGAGAAGCCGCGCGGCTTGCCGCGGTTACCCACGGGCGCCCTCCGAACCGGGCACGCGCGCGTAGACGCTCGGACGCGAGAGGCGGGTGAGGTGGGAGAAGGGCCAGACGATCCAGTCGGCTCGGCCGATCACGTCGTCGACGGGGACCATGCCGCCGCCCGGTGAGCCCAGGCGGTCCCGGGAGTCGCTGGAGCGGCTGCGGTGGTCGCCCATGACGAACAGGGCGTCGTCGGGCACGACCACGTCGAAGGCGACCGTGGACGGGCTGTCGCCGGGATACAGGAATGTCGACTCGTCGACCGGACGACCGTTCACCTGGATCCTCCCCTCCTTGTCGCAGCAGACCACGTGATCTCCCCCCACACCCACGACGCGCTTGATGTAGTCGGAGTTCCCGAAGTACCCGGTGCCGTCGAACACGACGACGTCGCCGCGCCGCGGCTCGGCACCGAAACGGTACGCCAACTTATTTACGAGAACGCGGTCACCGATCCTCAACCCGTTTTCCATGGATCCGCTGGGAATTTGGAAGGGTTGCACCACGAAAGCGTTGAGGACGAGCAAAAACAGCAGGCAGGCCAGGGCGGTCAGGCTGTAGCCGCCCCCGGGGACCCATGACGCGATCCGTCCCGCCCACGCAAAACGCGACCGCCCCTCCGGGTCCGCGGTCTCCTGGGAGACGTCGGCGGCCACGGAAGGGCGGGAGGAGCGATCGCGCTCCGGCGTCGGCTGAGCTTCGGTGTCCATCGGGGCCAGATGTTATCCGGCCCCTCCATGAACTCCGGAAGGCGCTCAGTTGTCGCGCTTCTCCTTGATCTTCGCGGCCTTGCCGCGCAGCTCACGGAGGTAGTACAGCTTGGCGCGACGCACGTCACCGCGGGTGACGAGCTCGATCTTCTCGACGATCGGGGTGTGCACCGGGAAGGTGCGCTCGACGCCGACGGAGAACGAGACCTTGCGGACCGTGAAGGTCTCGCGGACGCCGGCGCCCTGACGGCGGATGACCACGCCCTTGAACTGCTGCACACGAGAGCGGTTGCCCTCGATGACGCGCACGTGGACGTTGACGGTGTCGCCCGGGCGGAAGGCCGGGACGTCGCTGCGCAGCGACGCGGCGTCGACGGAGTCGAGCAGGTGAGACATTTCGTCTGCTTTCTTCGCTGATGCCACAGGTCATCAACGGAACTAGATGTTCGAGGATTGAGTGCCGTGTGCCCGTCGAGGCGGGCGTCGTGTCCCCCTGCGGCAGGGGCGCACACCGGACGGCGCACAACAGCGACCTATTCTTCCACGACGTCGGTCCTGCGCCAAAATCGGCCGTAGGGCACACCCTCCGGGTCGGGCGTCCAGCCCAGGATGGAGAGCATCTCGCGGTCCTTCTTGTCGAAGGACGCGGGCGCGCAGCGCTCGATCAGGTCGGGCCGGTGGGCCGTCGTGCGCCGCAGGGCCTCGTCACGGCGCCACCGGGCGATCTTCCCGTGGTGGCCGCTGAGCAGCACGTCGGGGATCTCCCGGCCGCGCCAGGCGGGCGGCTTGGTGTAGACGGGGCCCTCGAGGAGGCTGGCCATGGCGCCGGGGGCGAAGGAGTCGTCGCGGTGGGACTCGGCGTTGCCGAGCACGCCGGGCAGCAGTCGGGCCACGGCCTCGGTGACGACGAGGACGGCCGCCTCGCCGCCTGCCAGCACATAGTCGCCGATGGACACCTCGTAGACCGGGATCCGGGCGGCGTACTCGTCGACGACCCGCCGGTCGATGCCCTCGTAGCGGGCCGGCGTGAAGATCAGCCAGGGGCGGCCGGACAGCTCGACCGCCAGCTCCTGGGTGAAGGGCCGGCCGCTGGGGGTGGGGACGACGAGCGCGGGGGCGTGGGCGCCCCTCTCGTAACCGTCGGCGAGGACGGAGTCGAGGGCGTCGCCCCACGGATCGGTCTTCATGACCATGCCGGGACCGCCGCCGTAGGGGGTGTCGTCGACCGTGTTGTGCCGGTCGTACGTCCACTCCCGCAGGTCGTGCACCCGCACGTCGAGCTGCCCGCGCGCGCGTGCCTTGCCGACGAGGGAGACGTTCAGCGGTTCCAGGTACTCGGGAAAGATCGTGACGACGTCGAGGCGCATCAGGACTCTTCCCCGGCCGCATCCCGGGTGCCGGCGACCTCGGCGCGGTCGTCGATGAGACCGGGCGGCGGGTCGATGACCGCCCGCTGCTCCTCGAGGTCGATCTCGGTGACGATCGACTCGACGAACGGGATCATCACCTCGCTGCCGTCGGGCCGCTCCACGATGAAGAGGTCCTGGGACGGCAGATGGGAGATCTCGGTGATCCGGCCGACCTCGGCGCCGTCCACGGTGACCACGTCCAGATCCATCAGCTGGTGGTCGTAGTACTCGTCCTCCTCCTCGGGCAGCTCCTCGGGATCGACCTCGGCGATCAGGAGGGTGTTGCGCAGGGCCTCGGCGGCGTTGCGGTCGCGCACGCCCTCGAAGCGCAGGAGGAGGCGGCCGCTGTGGACCCGGCCGGTCTCGATGGTCAGCGGACCGGTCGCGGCCGGGTCCGTGAACAGGACGGCGCCGGGTGCGAGCCGCAGCTCCGGCTCGTCGGTGCGTACCTCGACGGTGACCTCGCCCTTGATGCCGTGGGCGCGGCCGATCCGTGCGACTACGAGCTGCACTTCTGAAGATCTCCTGTCGTGCCTGTCGTCACGAGTGCCGTAACGACTGCGGGCCGGGGACGGCCCAGTGGCCTTCCCCGGCCCGAGCCGGTGGTGCGGAAACGCGTCAGCGGACGTGATCCACGTCGACGAGGTCGACGCGGACGCCCCGGCCGCCGATGGCGCCCACGACGGTGCGCAGAGCGCGTGCGGTGCGGCCGTTGCGGCCGATCACCTTGCCGAGGTCGTCCGGGTGGACACGGACCTCGAGCACCCGCCCGCGGCGCAGGTTGCGCGAGGCGACCTGCACTTCGTCGGGGTTGTCGACGATGCCCTTCACGAGGTGCTCAAGCGCCTCTTCGAGCATGCTGCTCAGGCCTCGGTCGACTCGGAGGACTCGGCGGCAGCCTCGTCCTTCTTCTCGGCCTTCTTCTTCTGGGTGATGGCCTCACCCTTGCCCGAGTCGTCGCCGCCGAGGGCCTCGAACGACGGACGGGCCTTCTTCGGCTCGGCGACGAGCAGCGGCGCCGGGGCGGGCTCGCCCTTGAACTTCTGCCAGTCGCCGGTCTTCTTCAGGATGGCGAGGACGGGCTCGGTCGGCTGCGCGCCGACACCCAGCCAGTAGGCGACGCGGTCGGCGTCGACCTCGATGACGGACGGGTGGTACGTCGGCTGGTACTTGCCGATCTCCTCGATCGCACGGCCGTCACGACGGGTGCGGGAGTCGGCGACGACGATGCGGTAGTGAGGCGAACGGATCTTGCCCAGACGCTTCAGCTTGATCTTGACTGCCACGGAAGTGGTGTCTCCTGGTCTTGACGTGGTTGGGCACGGCGAGATGGCCGCGTGGGGTTGCGGTACCCGAGTGCCCGATGGACGCGTCAGCCGGAGGAGAGAGGGGTCCTGTGCGACTGTCGAGTACAGCTGACCATTGTGCCACACCCGGCAGGTCGCCTCGGTCGAGGGGCGGCGCCCGGGCACGCCTGGGCAGCCCCCGCTGACCGGGCAGAGCGCGGCCGTGTCGCTGGGCATGGTGGCCGTCTCG
>NZ_JBEPBI010000221.1:0-12764 GCF_040299045.1 Streptomyces sp. NPDC001027 | reverse complement strand
GGGGACCGTGCCCGGGGGCGCCCGACGCCTCGATCAGAACCCTGCGACGGGATTTCTCAGGGCACCGATCAGCTGGAGGGCGCCCGACGGGTCCGCGAGGTCCACCATCTGCTGGTTGTCGCGCAGCTGGAGCCGGTTGAGGCAGGACAGGGCGAACTCGGGGGCGAACATGTCGTACTGGCGGAACCTGTCGGCCAGTTCGGGGTGCGCCTCCTGGTAGGCGCGGGTGACCTCGGCGACCGTGCGCCAGAAGTCGTCCTCCTCCAGGATCCCCTCGTCGGCGAGGCCGGCGGCGAGGAAGCGGAAGAAGCAGTCGAAGACGTCCGTGAAGACGGACAGCAGCTTCGTGTCGTCGGGCACCTCGACGCGGATGCGCCGGACCTCGGGCGGCAGCACCGCGTCCGGGTCCAGGACGGCGATCTCCTCGGCGATGTCCTTGTACACCGCCCGCTGCACGACGCCGTCCCTGAGCACCAGGATGGTGTTCTCGCCGTGCGGCATGAAGACCAGGTCGTAGGCGTAGAAACAGTGCAGCAACGGCGTGTAGTACGCCTCCAGGTAGGCGCGCAGCCACGCGGTGGGGCGCAGCCCGGACTGCTCGATCAGCGCGCCCGCAGCCGACCTGCCCTCGTGGTCGACGTGCAGCAGCGCGGCCATGGTCGCGAGCGACTCGCCGTCCCGGAGGGAGGGGACGGGGCTCTCACGCCACAGTGCGGCCAGCATCTTGCGGTACGGCGAGTAGCGGTCCGTGGCGGCCTCGTACTCCAGGTGCCGGTAGCCGACGGCCGCCCGCTCCCGGATGATCGACAGACCGCTCGACCTCAGCACGGGGTCGCCGTCTATGAGCTGGGCCAGCCAGTCGTTGATGGCCGGGGTCGCCTCCATGTAGGCGGCCGACAGCCCCCGCATGAAGCCCATGTTGAGCACGGACAGGGCCGTCTTGACGTAGTGCTTCTCAGGGTGGGACCGGTTGAAGAACGTCCGGATGGACTGCTGCGCCAGGTACTCGTCGTCGCCCTCGCCGAGACACACCAGGTTCCCGCGGGCGATCTCGGCCGCGAAGGTGACGGAGAGCTTGTTCCACCACTGCCAGGGGTGGACGGGGATGAGCAGGTAGTCGCAAGGGTCCAGGTCCCGCTCGCGCAGGATCGCGTCGAACCGGTCGACCGTCTCGTCGCCCAGTTCCGCGCGCACGAACGACTCGTACGTGATGCCCACGCCCGCGGTGAACGCGGCCCGTGAGCGGTGGGCCGCCAGCCACACCAGCCGGACCGGGCTCGCCGTCTCCGGGGCGTACGACAGGTACTCGTGGACGCCGAAGCCGAGCCGCCCGTTGTTGGCGACGAAGCACGGGTGGCCCTCGGTCATCCCGGTCTCGATGGCCTGGAAGCCGCTCCTGACCAGTTCCGCCGACGTGAGCGCCGGTTTGGTCAGCTTGAAGCAGGTGCTGGACAGGGTCGAGGAGATCTCCTCCAGGTAGACCGGCAGGATCGCGTCGCTGAGGCCCAGCGTCTTTTGCAGCTCGACGAAGAAGTCCAGTGCCTCCAGGGGGAGTTCGACGCCGTCGCGGGTGCGGGTGATCGAGCCGGCGTCCACCTGCCAGTGGTCCAGGGCGCGGCGGACGGCGGTGAAGCGGTACGCCGTCTGCCCGTCGTCGCTGCGGACGACGTACCGGCCGTCCTGCTCCTCGGGGGTGATCAGGCGTTCGTGGGCGAACTCCGCGAGGGCCTTGCGCACGAGCAGGCGGCCTGCCTGCTCCCAGCGCTCGGGGGAGAGGTGGGTCACGGCGTCGGCGAGGCTCATGCCGTCACCCCCGTGGCCGAGGCGAACTGCTCGCGGGTGCAGAAGCTCAGCAGCGCCTGCTTCTCCGGCTTGTGGATCTCGCGCTCGGGCACGAACCCGACGGCCTCGTTCAGCGCGTGCACGGCCTTGTTGGACACGTCCGGCTCGACGACGACGCGGTCGACGGCCGGGTCCTCGAAGAGCCGGGCCACGACGGCGGTGATCACGGCGCGCGTGAACCCGTGCACGGGCCGGTCGGCGGGGGCGACCAGGAAGTGCATGCCGACGTCCCCGGGCCGCGGCTCGTACAGGCCGACCAGCTCGCGGTGGCGGGGGTCGTAGTACTCCATGAGGAAGGCGGGCTCGCCGTCGTGCAGGCCGAGCAGGGCGTGGTGGTGCTCGTCGGCGGCGATCTCCATGTAGGCCCGCTCGACGTCGACGAGCCGCGCCTGCTGCATCATCCAGTAGGCGGCCTTCGGGTGCGTCACCCAGCGGTGCAGCAGCTCGGCGTCCCGCAGGGGGTCGAGGGGGCGGAAGGCCAGCCGTCCGACGGCGGCCGTGGCGGTGACGGTGTTCATACGCCGAACTCCTGGAACGCGATGGTCTTCTCGACGGGGTAGTACTCGCTGCCGAGCAGCTCGCGGATGATGCAGCTGTTGCGGTAGGCGCCCATGCCGAGGTCGGGCGAGGTGACGCTGTGCGCGTGGACGGCCGCGTTCTGCAGGAACACGCCCCGGCCGGTGACGTCGACGGCGTAGTTGCGGCCGACGTCGAAGTTGCCCCGGGAGTCGTAGCGCAGTCGGTCGCGGACCGGCGCGAGGAACTCCGGCTCGGCGTACCGGTAGCCGGTCGCGAGGACGAGCCCCTGCGAGGTCAGCTCGAAGTCCCTGCCCTGCTCCTCGTGGCGGAAGGACAGCGTGTACGCGCCGTCGGCGTAGGCCGCGCCGGTGAGCGAGGAGTTGGTGAGCAGCCGGGTGGGGGCCGGGCCGCCGAGGTTCTTCCGGTAGAGCAGGTCGAAGATCTCGTCGACGAGATCGCCGTCGATGCCCTTGTACAGGCCCTTCTGCTCGGCCGTGAGCCGGTAGCGGGTCTCCTCCGGCAGCTCGCGGAAGTAGTCGACGTACTCCGGCGAGGTCATCTCCAGCGTGAGCTTGGTGTACTCGAGCGGGAAGAAGCGCGGGGAGCGGGTGACCCAGTTCAGCCGGTAGCCGTGGACGTCGATCTCGCTGAGCAGGTCGTGGTAGATCTCGGCGGCGGACTGTCCGGAGCCGACCAGCGTGATCGACTCCTTCTTCTGCAGCTGCGCCTTGTGATGGAGGTAGCGCGAGTTGTGCGTGAAGTCGCCGCCCAGTCCCGCGCAGGCCTCGGGGACGTACGGGGGCGTGCCGGTGCCGAGGACGAGGCGCGGGGCGCGGAACTCCTCGCCGGCGGTCGTCCGCACGACGTACAGCTCGTCCTCGTAGGTCACCTCCGCGACGGTGGTGGAGAACCGCACGCTGCTGAGCTGGTCGGCGGCCCAGCGGCAGTAGTCGTCGTACTCGACGCGCAGCGGGTAGAAGTTCTCGCGGATGTAGAACGAGTAGAGCCGGCCCTTCGCCTTCAGGTAGTTCAGGAAGGAGTACGGGGAGGTCGGGTCGGCCAGCGTGACCAGGTCCGACATGAACGGGGTCTGCAGGTGGGCGCCGTCCAGGAACATTCCGGAGTGCCACTCGAAGTGCGGCTTGGACTCCAGGAAGACGCCGTCGAGCGCGTCGATCGGCTCGGTCAGGCAGGCGAGGCCGAGGTTGAACGGGCCGAGCCCGATGCCCACGAAGTCGTGGACCCGGGTCACGGGGGCGGGCTCAGGAAGCGCGGTCAAGGGAGTCTCCCAGGTACTGCTCGGCGTGGCCGGCGATCAGGTCGAGGACGGCCCCGATGTCGTCGGTCGTCGTCTCGGGGTTGAGCAGGGTGAACTTCAGGTAGTGGCGGGCGCCGACCTTGGTGCCGGCGACCACGGCGTCGCCGGAGGCGAACAGGGCCTTGCGGGCGTAGAGGTTGGCCCGGTCGATCTCGGCCGGGTCGGTGACGGCCGCGGGGATGTAGCGGAAGACGAGGGTGGACAGCGACGGCTGGACCACGACGTCGTAGCGGGGGTCCGCGGCCAGCAGGTCGAAGCCCTCGGCGGCCAGGTCGCAGACCTCGTCGAAGAGCTGTCCGATGCCGTCGGCTCCCATGGTCCGCAGGGTCATCCACAGCTTGAGCGCGTCGAAGCGGCGGGTGGTCTGCAGCGACTTGTCCACCTGGTTGGGGATGCGTTCGTCTGCCATGCGGCGCGGGTTGAGGTACTCGGCGTGGTAGGTGGCGTGCCGCAGCGTGGCCGCGTCCCGCACCAGCAGCGCGGACGAACTCACGGGCTGGAAGAAGGACTTGTGGTAGTCGACGGTGACGGAGTCGGCGCGTTCGATGCCGTCGATGCGGTCCCGGTGCTTCACGGAGGCGAGGAGCCCGCAGCCGTAGGCGGCGTCGACGTGCATCCAGGCGCCGTACTGCTGGCACAGCTCTGCGATCTCGGGCAGCGGGTCGATGGAGCCGAAGTCGGTGGTGCCGGCGGTGGCGACGACGGCCATCGGGACGAGTCCGTCGCGCTTGCAGCGCTCCAGCTCGCGGGCGAGCGCGACGGTCTGCATGCGCTTGTCGTGGTCGACGGGGACGCAGACCACGGCGTCCGGTGCGAGGCCCAGCAGCTTCGCGGACTTCTGCACGCTGAAGTGGCTGGCGTCGGAGGTGAAGACGCGCAGTCTCGCGGGGGAGTCGGCCTTCGCCTCCTCGCGGGCGAGCAGCAGGGCCTGGAGGTTGGACTGGCTGCCGCCGGAGGTGAACACGCCGTCGGCGGCGGGTCCGAGGCCGATGCGGCCGGTCGTCCAGTCGATCAGCTTGCGCTCGATGAGGGTGCCGCCGGCCGACTGGTCCCAGGTGTCCAGGGAGGAGTTGACGGCGGACAGGACTGCTTCGCCCAGCACGGCGGGGATCACGACCGGGCAGTTGAGGTGGGCGAGATAGCGGGGGTGGTGGAAGTAGACCGCGTCGCGGAGGTAGACGTCCTCCAGCTCGTCCAGCACGGCGGCGGTGTCGCCCAGCGGCCGGTCGAGGTCGATCCCGTCGATGCGGGGGGCGAGGGCGTCGACCGTGATGCCGGTGAACGGCTGCCGGGTGGCGGCCAGTTTGGCGGCGACCCGCTCCACTCCTTCGGTCACGGAGCGGCGGTACTGCTCAGCGGTCGTGTCATTGAGCAGGTGCGAGCGCATGGTGGGGGTCCTCCGGGGGTGGGGACGGGGTCCGCGGGTGGACGGCGAAGAGGCGGAACCAGGGATTCAACTTAGGGTAGCCTAACCTAAGTTAGGCGATCAGGGTCATGCCGACGCCGTGACCGTGATCACGTCGGCGCCCCCGCGCGACTGCCCGCGGGGGCGCGGTGGTCGGGGCGTCTACTCCGCCTCGCGGAGCTGTTCCTCGCTCATGCCCCGGCGCCAGTACCCGACGAAGGCGACCCGGCGCCGGTCGACGCCGCGCTCCTGGACGAAGTGCCGCCGCAGCGCCTTCACGCTCCCCGACTCGCCCGCGATCCAGACGTACGGACGCTCGGCGGCCGGGATGCGGGCGGCGCGGACGGCGTCGACGGAGCCCTCCCCGACCACCCAGGCGACCTCGGCGTCCGCAGCCGTCGCCAACTCCGCCACGTTGCCCGCGTCGTGCGTCTGCAGCCACACCCGGGCGCGCTGCCCGGCCGGCAGGGACTCCAGGATCGAGGCGACGGCCGGAAGGGCGCTCTCGTCGCCCCACAGCAGCACCAGGTCGGCGTCGCGCGGCGGCCGGAACCGGATCGCCCGGTTGTCCGCCACGGCGGGGCCCAGCAGGACGACCCGGTCACCGGGGGCGGCGCAGGCCGCCCAGGCGGAGGCGGGACCGGCCGGGGTGTGCAGCACGAAGTCGACGTCGATCTCCCGGGTGCGTCCGAGCGCGTCGCGACGCAGGGCGCGCAGGGTGTACGACCGCATCACCGCCCGCACCCCGTCCGGCAGTTCGCGCCACGCCTGCCACCAGCCGTCTCCCAGCTCGTGGGGCACCTGCGGGTCGCGCTGCCCCGGGTGCGGCAGGAACAGCGACAGCGACTGGTCCCGCCCGTCGGAGAGGAAGTGCCGCAGATCCTCCCCGGCGAAGGTGACCCGCACGAGCGAGGAGCCGAGCCGCCGGGCGCGCGCGACCTGGAGGGAGAAGAAGCGGAAGGGCGCGGCGACGGCGGTGGTCACGAGGGTGCTCCTGTCAGCGGGGGAGGGAGGGAGGCGGCTCGCCTGCGTTCACCCGAGCCGCCCGGGGGTCAGGAGACCTTCTTCGCCTTCTCCAGCGCGGCGGCGAGGTTCTCCAGCAGCGGTACGCACTTGTCGTACGACAGGATCGGCTCGGGGGAGCGCGCGATGACCTGACCGGCCTTCACCGCGGGCAGCTTCTTCCAGGTCGCCTCGGTGACGTCGGCGGGCTGGATGGTCGAGGAGCGGTCGTCCATCATGATGATGTCGGCCGGGTACTTGTCGACGTTCTCCCAGCTCAGCGACTCGTACCAGCCGCCGCCCTGGGCCTTGGCGCTCTCCGGCGGCTCGACGAAGTTCACGCCGAGGGACTTGAAGTACTCCAGGTCGATCGAGAGGTTCGTGCCGGAGACGTAGAACAGCTCGGCGCTCGCGGAGCCGGCCATCACCTTGATCTCGGGCTTGGCCTTGGCGGCGGCGCGCAGCCGGGCGGCGGCGGCCTCGAACTTCTTCTTCGCGTCGGTGACCGCGGCGGCCTTCATGTCGGCGCCGAGCGACTCGGCCAGCTCCCACATGCGCTGCAACGGAGCGGTCAGCTGACGGTCGTAGACCGATATGCCGACGCTCGGGGCGAGCTTGGCGATCTTGTCCTTGGACGCCTCGGGGACGTACCAGAGGGTTCCGGCGTCGTCGAACATCGTGGAGATGAGGACGTCGGGTGCGAGGGCCGCGTACTTCTCGACGTTGAACTCGTCCCAGACGTTGCCGAGCACCGTCACCTTGCTGACGTCCATGTCGCCGGCCTGGACGTCGGCCTTGCCCGCGGCGGTCTTCGTGGGGCCGAAGACGCCCTTGACCTGGATGCCGTAGTCGAAGAGGGCGGCGGCGACGCCGGTGAAGGCGACGATGTTCGCGGGGATCGCGTCCAGCTTCACCGTGGTGCCGCGGTCGTCCTTGAAGCTCCAGGGGCCGGACTTGGCAGAGGCGCTCGCCGGCGAACCGGAGCCCGTGCTCTTCGCGTCGTCGTCTCCGCAGGCTGCGAGCGCGGCGCCGAGGCCGAGGGCGCCGCCGGCGGCGAGGATGCCGCGGCGGGAGAGGCGGGCGGCTCTGGCGTTGGGCATGTCTCTGGCTACTTTCGGACGGGGTGGATCACCCGAGGACGGTTCGAAGGTAGGTTAGCCTAACCTCATCTGATGTCCAGAAGGCGGCCTCGAAGTACGGGACGCCCAAAGCGGCGGCGGCCCGTTGTCTGTGCACAGCCTGTGCATCGAAGGCGGAGAGCGCGTCAGCGGAGCGGACCGGGTGCGCACGGCCCCTTTTCCCGGCGAAGCGCAGAACGCCGCGGCGGCCTCGTGATGCGTCCACGAAGCCGCCGCGGCAGGGGAGTCGTCCGGCGTGAGTGCGCGTGGGGCGCGGAGTGCAGGGCCTCTTCCGGCCAACTCCGAACGCGACACGGCATCGAGGGGGGCGGGGGAGCGGCCCCCGCCGGATCAGCCCGTCAGGCCCAACTCGCGGGCGATCAGCATCCGCTGGACCTCGCTCGTGCCCTCGCCGATCTCCAGGATCTTGGAGTCGCGCCACATCCGGGCCACCGGGTACTCGTTCATGAAGCCGTAACCGCCGTGCACCTGGGTGGCGTCACGGGCGTTGTCGACGGCGATGGTCGACGAGTACAGCTTCGCCAGCGCGGCCTCCTTCTTGAAGGACTCGCCGGCCACCAGCCGTGAGGCCGCGTCCCGCCACGCGAGGCGGGCCGTGTGGGCCTTCATCTCCATGTCGGCGATCTTGAACTGGACGGCCTGGTTGGCGCCGATCGGACGGCCGAACGCATGCCGCTGCTTCGCGTACTTCACCGACTCGTCCACACAGCCCTGCGCGAGCCCGGTGGCCAGCGCCGCGATGGCGATGCGCCCCTCGTCGAGGATCCGCAGGAACTGCGCGTACCCGCGCCCCTCCTCGCCCAGCAGGTTCGCCGAAGGCACGCGCACGTCGGAGAACGACAGCTCACGCGTGTCGGAGGCGTTCCAGCCGACCTTCGAGTAGGGCGCCGCGACCGTGAAGCCCGGCGTGCCGGACGGCACGATGATCGCCGAGATCAGCGGCTTGCCGTCGGGCTTGCGCCCCGTGACCGCCGTGACGGTGACCAGTCCGGTGACGTCCGTGCCCGAGTTGGTGATGAAGCACTTGGAACCGTTGATGACCCACTCGTCCGTGTCGGGGTCGAGACGGGCCGTCGTGCGCGTCGCGCCCGCGTCCGAGCCGCCGTCCGGCTCGGTCAGCCCGAACGCGCCCAGGATCTCGCCGGAGCACAGACGCGGCAGCCACTCCCGCTTCTGCTCCGGCGTCCCGAAGAGATGGATCGGCATGGCGCCCAGCGAGACGCCCGCCTCCAGGGTGATCGCGACCGACGAGTCGACCCGCGCCAGTTCCTCCAGCACGAGGCCGAGGGCCAGGTAGTCGCCGCCCATGCCGCCGTGCTCCTCCGGGAACGGCAGCCCGAACAGGCCCATACGGCCCATCTCGCGGACGATCTCGTACGGGAACTCGTGCCGCTCGTAGAAGTCGCCGATCTTGGGCGCGACGACGTCGTGCGCGAACTCTTCGACGGTGCGGCGGAGTTCCTCGAGTTCGGGGGAGAGACGGTGGTCCATGACGGGGTCACTGCTCCTTGTGGGGCTGTGTCGTGTGCCCGAGGGCTCGTACGGTGCGGGACGGGCTGGGTCGGCCCAGGTGGCCGGCCATCCACTCGCTCGTGGCGACGAGACGGCCGAGGTCGACCCCGGTGTCGATGCCGAGGCCCTGCAGCATCCACACGAGGTCTTCGGTGGCGAGGTTGCCGGTGGCGGACCTGGCGTACGGACAGCCGCCGAGACCGCCCGCCGACGCGTCGACGGTGGTGACGCCGTGCCGGAGCGCGGCGAGGGTGTTGGCGAGCGCCTGACCGTAGGTGTCGTGGAAGTGCACGCCCAACGTGCCCGTGGGCACGCCCTGTTCGTTCAGCGCGGTCAGCAGCGCCCCGACGTGGCCCGGGGTGGCGACCCCGATGGTGTCGCCCAGGCTCAGCTCGTCGCAGCCCTGGTCGAGCAGGGCGCGGCAGACCCGCACGACCTGCTCGACCGGCACCGCGCCCTCCCATGGATCGCCGAAGCACATGGAGAGATAGCCGCGCACATGCACGCCCTCGGCCCTGGCGCGGGTCACCACCGGTTCGAACATGGCCAGCGCCTCGTCCACCGTGCGGTTGAGGTTGGCCTTGGCGAAGGACTCGGTGGCGCTGGCGAAGACGGCGACCCGGCGGGCGCCCAGGGCGAGCGCGCGGTCGAGTCCGCGTTCGTTCGGCACGAGCACCGGCAGGGCTGCTTCCACGTCGCCCAGCAGCGGGAACAGCTGCTCGGCGTCCGCGAGTTGGGGCACCCACTTCGGGTGGACGAAGCTGGTGGCCTCGATGGTGGTGAGGCCCGCGTCGGCGAGCCGGTGCACGAACTCGGCCTTGACGGCCGTCGGCACGGTCGTCTTCTCGTTCTGCAGTCCGTCGCGTGCGCCGACCTCGTGGACGCGCACCCGGGCCGGCAGGGACGGGTCCGGCACCACCATGGGGAGTGTCATCGGTCCTCCTTCGCCGGGGCGGCGGGATCGGCGGCCTCGGCGCTCGTCGGGGCGATGACGGCGAGCACCTGGTCCATGGCGACCGTCGAGCCCGGCGACACGTCGAGCTCGGCGACCGTGCCGGCGTGCGGGGCGGAGATGACGTGCTCCATCTTCATCGCCTCCACCACCAGCAGGCTCTGGCCGGCGGCCACCTCGTCGCCGACGGCCACCTTGACGACCGTCACCGTGCCCGGCATGGGAGCGGTGAGCGAGTCGGCGCCCGCGCGGGCGGCGCCGGTGAGCGAGGCGGCGACCGGGTCGTGGTCGCGTACGTGCCAGGCGTCGCCGTCGCGCCCGAGCCAGTCGGCGGCCCGGTGGAAGGTGTGCCGGACGCCGTCGAGCGTCACCGACACGCTCTCGCCGGTGACGGAATGCGTGCCGCGCGGGGTGTGCGCCACCGGGTCGGTGACGCGCAGGCAGAAGGCGGGGGGCCGGGCGGCGCCGCCCAGCCGCCAGCCGTCGGGCACCGAGAACGGGTCGACCCAGCCGTCGCCTGCCGGCCGCAGGGCGTCGAGGCGTACGGCCGCCGCGGCCTCGTACACCGCTTCCGGCACGTCGGTGGACACGAGCGACTGCGCCTCCCGCTCCACCAGACCGGTGTCCAGATCGCCCGCCACCACCGCCGGATGCGCCAGCAGCCGCCGCAGGAACCCGGCGTTGGTCTGCACGCCCAGCGTGACCGTGTCCGCGAGGGCCGCGCGCAGCTTGCGCAGCGCGGTCTCCCGGTCCGGGCCGTAGGCGATCACCTTGGACAGCATCGGGTCGTAGAGGCTGCCGACCTCGGCGCCCTCGCTGAGCCCGGAGTCGGTGCGCACGCCGCCGCCCTGCGGCTCGCGCAGCCTGAGCACCGTGCCGCCGGACGGCAGGAACCCGCGCGCGGGGTCCTCGGCGCAGATCCGCGCCTCCACCGCGTGCCCGGTCAGCCGGACGTCCTGCTGGCCGAAGGAGAGCGGCTCGCCCGCCGCCGCCCGCAGCTGCCACTCCACCAGGTCGAGGCCGGTGACCAGCTCGGTGACCGGGTGCTCCACCTGGAGGCGGGTGTTCATCTCCATGAAGCAGTACGCCGACGGGTCGTCGCCCGGCACGATGAACTCCACCGTGCCCGCGCCCCGGTAGCCGCACGAGCGCGCCGCCTGCACGGCCGCCTCGCCCATCGACGCGCGCGTGGCCTCGTCGAGCAGGACGCTCGGCGCCTCCTCGACGATCTTCTGGTGCCGGCGCTGGAGCGAGCACTCGCGCTCGCCGAGGTGGACCACGTTCCCGTGGCCGTCGGCCAGGACCTGGATCTCGATGTGCCGGGGGCGGTCGATCCACCGCTCGACGAGGAGCGTGTCGTCGCCGAAGGAGGCGCGGGCCTCGCGGCGGGCGGCCGCGATCTCCTCGGCCAGCGCCGCGGTGTCCCGCACCAGCCGCATGCCCTTGCCGCCGCCGCCGGCGCTCGGCTTCAGCAGCACGGGCACGCCGATCTCGCGGGCGGCGGCGATCAGCTGGTCGTCCGTCAGGCCGCTGCCGCTCGATCCCGGCACCACCGGGACCCCGGCCTCCCGCACGGTGGCCTTGGCCCGGATCTTGTCGCCCATCAGGGCGATGGCCTCGGCGGACGGGCCGACGAAGACCAGCCCGGCGTCGGCGCAGGCACGCGCGAAGCCGGCGTTCTCGGCCAGGAAGCCGTAGCCCGGATGGACGGCCTGGGCGCCGGTCCGCGCGGCCGCCTCCAGCAGCCGCTCGACGGACAGATAGCTGTCGGCGGCGGGCGGCGGGCCGATCCGTACGGCCGTGTCCGCCTCCCGGACGTGCCGGGCGTCCGCGTCGGCGTCGGAGAAGACCGCCACCGAGCGCACGCCCATGGCGCGCAGCGTGCGGATGACGCGGACGGCGATCTCGCCCCGGTTGGCCACGAGCACTGTGTCAAACATGAAGTCCCCTCCTCACATCCGGAAGACGCCGAACCGGGGCTCGCCCAGCGGCGCGTTGGCGCAGGCCGTCAGGGCCAGGCCCAGCACCTGCCGGGTCTCCTGCGGTTCGATGACCCCGTCGTCCCACAGCCGGGCGGTCGCGTAGTAGGCGTTGCCCTGCCGCTCGTACTGCGCGCGGATCGGGTCCTTGAACGCCTCTTCGTCCGCCGCGGGCCACTCCTGGCCGCCGGCCTCGATCTGGTCGCGCTTGACGGTGGCGAGGACGGAGGCGGCCTGCTCGCCGCCCATGACGGAGATCTTGGCGTTGGGCCACATCCACAGGAAGCGGGGCGAGTACGCCCGGCCGCACATGGAGTAGTTGCCCGCGCCGTACGACCCGCCGACGACGACCGTCAGCTTGGGCACGCGCGTGCACGCCACCGCCGTCACCATCTTGGCGCCGTGCTTGGCGATGCCGCCGGCCTCGTAGTCCTTGCCGACCATGAAGCCGGAGATGTTCTGCAGGAACACCAGCGGGATGCCGCGCTGGTCGCACAGCTCGATGAAGTGGGCGCCCTTCTGCGCGGACTCCGAGAACAGGATGCCGTTGTTGGCGACGATCCCGACCGGGTGGCCGTGGATCCGGGCGAAGCCGGTGACGAGGGTCTGCCCGAACTCGGACTTGAACTCCGCGAAGCGGGAGCCGTCGACCACGCGCGCGATGACCTCCCGCACGTCGTAGGGGGTGCGCGAGTCGACCGGCACGGCGCCGGTCAGCCCGTAAGGGTCGACCTTGGGCTCCGCGGTCGGCCGCACCTGCCAGGGCAGCGGTCCGCGCGCGGGCAGCGTGGCGACGATGGTGCGCACGATCCGCAGCGCGTGCGCGTCGTCCTCGGCGAGATGGTCGGTCACGCCCGACACGCGCGCGTGCACCTCGCCGCCGCCCAGCTCCTCCGCGGTGACGACCTCGCCGGTGGCGGCCTTCACCAGGGGCGGGCCGCCCAGGAAGATGGTGCCCTGACCGCGGACGATGACCGCCTCGTCGCTCATGGCGGGCACATACGCCCCGCCGGCCGTGCACGACCCGAGGACCGCCGCGATCTGCGTCTAAGGTCAGTAACCCGGTAGGGCCCATCGCCTATCCAGTGCTCTACCT
>NZ_JBEPBI010000220.1:0-12841 GCF_040299045.1 Streptomyces sp. NPDC001027 | reverse complement strand
GTCGCCTCGATCCCTGCGAGAGTGTCACCGTGATGTCCTCCTCCTCGCGTCCGCAGCCCGACCAGGTGGCGCGTGTGACCTCACAGGCGTCCGAGCTGCTGGAAGTCCTGTGGGGCCGCGCCTCCACGGCCCCGGTCTCCGCGTCCCAGCTGCGCGTGCTGTTCATCCTGGAGCACCACGAGGGCATCAACCTGCGCACGCTCGCCGAGTCCCTCGGGTCCACGCCGCCGTCCACCAGCCGCCTCTGCGACCGGCTCCAGGCCGTCGGCTTCGTCGAACGCCGGACCGCCGCCGGCAGCCGCCGGGAGCTGGAACTGCTCCTCAGCCGTCGCGGGCGCGCCTTCCTGGCCGACCTCAGGTCCCGCCGGGAGGCGGCGCTGGAGGGGGTGCTGGAGCAGATGCCGGCGGTGCAGCGCAGCGCCCTGCTGAGGGGGCTGGAGGCGTTCTGCGAGGCCGCGGCCTCGCAGATCCACCAGTCCGACGCCGCCGACGCCCGTACCGCCTGACGGTGTCCCGGCGTGCTCGGGCTCGCCCACAGGCACATCGGTGATCCCTCCCGCATCTGTCCTGCTCACTCTGTTGCCTCCCGCGGACAGTTGTCAAATGACAACTGTCGGACGGCAGTCGTCCGCACCTGCGCTTTTCCCCGTACGCCACCGGTCGCCCGCCGCGGCCCGCGGACGTCAGCCCTGCGGGGTCTCCTGCGCCTGCCGACGGTCGATGAGCTCCAGGGCGTCGTCCGCCTTCTCCGATATGGGCACCGTGATGCTGACCCCGGTCAGCTCCAGCACACGGCGCACGGCCGGCCGCGGATTGATCACGTGGACGCTGCCCGGCAGATCCCGGGCCTCCTGGTAGACCCGCAGGATGATGTTCATCCCGGACGAGTCCATGAACGGGACCTCAGAGAGGTCGATCAGGAAATGCCGTCGCCCGTGATGGAGCTGGTTGGCCAGATGGGCCTGGAACTCGGTCGCGGTGTCGAGGTCCAGATGGCCCTCGACCGTGACCAGGGCGACGTCCTCACGAGGCAGCGTGACCTCGACGGACAGGGGGTTCTGGGCGATGGACACGTGTTCCTCCGAATGCTGGCGGTCGGGGGCGTCTACCCCGGCGGGCGACTTCGATGCGCCGGGGCGGTGGGCCTGGACGGGCAGGCACGGCACGGGAGTGTTCCCCATCGTCCTGTCCTGCCCCTTTCCACCTGCGGATCCCCGGCCTGTCGGTGCGCACAGCCGGATACCCCCGAACCGCGACCTCATGCATCGCCCCCGCACACCCGCACGCCGCGGGCGCCCTACCGCAGCCGGATGCCCACGATGCAGGTGTCGTCGTCCGTGTCGGACCTGCTGTAGGTGAGCAGGCGGTCCAGCTGCTGGTCCAGGGTCGGCGGCACCGTGCGGGCCTGGACCAGCAGCTGCGTCAGCGACTCCTCCACGGACCGGTCGCGCCGCTCGATGAGGCCGTCGGTGTACATCAGCAGGGTGTCCTCCGCGGCCAGCTGGACCTCCTCCTCCTCGTACACCGTCTCCGGCACCGCGCCCAGCAGCATCCCCCTCAGCAGGGGCAGCGGAGCCGCCTGCGCGTCCCGCACCAGCACCGGCGGCAGATGACCCGCCCGGGCCCAGCGCAGGGTGTGCCGGGCCGGGTCGTACAGGCCGCACACCGCCGTGGCCGTGATCGAGCCCGTCAGATGGTGCGCGACGATGTTGAGCCACGACAGCAGCTGCCCCGGCCCCGCCCCGGTCACCGCCAGCCCGCGCAGCGCGTTGCGCAGCACCACCATGCTGGTGGCCGCCTCGATGCCGTGCCCGGCCACGTCGCCCACGCACAGCATCACCAGGCCCGAGGGCAGCACGACGGCGTCGTACCAGTCGCCCCCCACCAGGTGCTCCTCCTCGGCCGGCCGGTAGCGGACCGCCACCTGGAGGCCGGGGGCCTCCAGCGGGGCCCGGGTGGGCGGCATGATGGCGTGCTGCAGCTGCAGCGCCAGCCGGCTGCGCTCGCTCGCCTGCTGCTCGCTCTGCGCCAGCTGGTCGCGGGTGGCGGCCAGCGCCACCTCCGTCCAGTGCTGCGACGAGATGTCCTGGTAGGCCCCGCGGACGGCGACCAGGCGGCCGTCGGTGTCCAGCACCGGCTCGGCGACGATCCGCATGTGCCGGGTCACCCCGTCCGGCCGCTGCAGCCGGAAGGCGGCGGAGGCGGGACGACGGCGGTGCAGCAGCGTGCGCAGCAGCCGGCCGACGATCACCGCGTCGTCGGGGTGCGTGTGCGCCGACAGGTCCTCCAGCGGCACCGGAGGGCTCGACAGGGGCCGCCCGTACAGGGCGAACAGCTGCCCGTTCCAGGTGGTCTCGCCGGTGAGCAGATCCTCCTCGAAACCGCCGATGCGACCGAGGCGCTGGGCGTTCTGCAACAGGCTCGCCAGTCGCGCCGCCTCGTCCTCGATCCGCCAGATCAGCAGCACGCACGCGCCGTGCCGGCTGATGCTGAGGTCCGCGACGGCCGCCAGCGGCACCTCGCCCACCAGCGCGGTCAGACTCATCCGGCGGGCCCGGAACGGCTCGCCCGTGGCGTGCACCCGCTCGATGCGCTGGAAGAGGTCACCGCCTCCGGCGGCCATCGGATAGGCCTCCAGCAGCAGCGCGCCGTTGATCACGGCCCGGGGCCGCCCCGCCGGGTCGAGGAAGCGGTCGTTGACGTGCTGGATCCGGAAGTCGAGGAGCTTCCCCCCGGCGTCGACGTGCGGCACCAGGACCAGGGCCGGATCGTGCAGGCCGTCCGTCAGGTCCATCAGCTCCGAGGCGTCCGGCAGCACGACCGGCTGCCGGCCGGGCCCGCGCACATGCACATACGACTGCAGCGTGTGCGCGCACAGCTCCGCCAGCGCCTCCACCTGGCGCATCACCTGCGGCGGCTGCGGGGGCAGCGGCGTCGGCCAGGCGATCTCCAGAATCCCGTGCACCCGTCCGGCGGTCGCGGCGGGCACCGCGACCCTCCCTCCGCCCGGGTACAGCTGACGCCCCACCGTGGGCAGCCCGGTCGCGCCGAGCGACCCGATCCACTGGGTCGACCCCTCGGCGAGGCCGTGCCGGGCCACGGTCGCCACGTCCGGCGGCACATAGCGCCAGCGCTCGGCCTCGCCGGGGGAGAACCCCGCACTGCCCGCCAGCGTCAGCGAGCCGTCGGAGCCCACCGCCCAGATCGCCACCGCCACCGCGCCCAGCGGCTCCAGCGCGTGCTGGAGCAGGGAGTCGGCGACCGCCTGGGTGTCGTGCGCCGCCGCCAGCGCTCCGCTCTCCGCGGCCCGCAGCCGCACGGCGGCCGACCGCTCCTGCGGATCCCCCGTCCCCGTGACGGCGGCCAGGAAGGCCTGCGTCACCTCGGACACCCGGTCCCTGGCCGCCTGGTTGATGACGTCCACCGCGAACTCCAGCGGCGTCGTCCCGGCCTGCTCGGCGAGATCCGACAGCTGCTGCGCCGCTTCGGCCGGCCCGCACCCGAGACGCTCCACGAGGATGCCCTTGGCGAGTTCGACCAGGGCCCGCCCGTCCGCCTCCGCCTGCGCCGCCCGCACCTCCCGGCGCAGCCGGTCCACCGTCGCGGCGAGCCGGCCCACCGGCGAGGGCCCGGCGCTCTCCTCCCGCGCTTCCGCCCCCGGCGGGCCCGCGTCCTCCCCGGACGGCGGCCGGTCCCCGGCCTGCGGGGCGAGGACCCCGGGCACGGCGGCCGGTACGGGCAGGGACCGGGCGTCGCCGGGTTCTGTCGGCTGGGCGGGAACGGTCACGGTGTGCGGACTCCTCGGCTTCGAACGCCTGGGCGCGGGCGGGGCGGGACGTCCTCAGACGGTCAGCCAGCGTCGGACGCAGGCCATGAGGTCATGGGTGTCGACCGGCTTGGTGACGTAGTCGCTGGCCCCCGAGGCGAGGCTCTTCTCCCGGTCTCCCGGCATCGCCTTCGCGGTCACCGCCACGATCGGCAGATCCGCGTACTCGGGAATGCGGCGGATCTCGGCCGTGGCCGTGTACCCGTCCATCTCCGGCATCATCACGTCCATCAGCACCAGCGCGATCTCCGGGTTGTCGCGCAGGGTGTCGATCCCCTCGCGGCCGTTCTCGGCGTGCAGCACCCGGACGCCGTGCAGCTCCAGGATCCCGCTGAGCGCGAACAGGTTGCGCGCGTCGTCGTCGACGACCAGCACGGTGCGGCCCACGACGGCGTCGTCCACCGGCGGCGGCCCCTCGGGCTGCGGCTCGTCCGGGCGGACCAGAGCCAGCACGTCCCCCGGCTGCTCGGCGGACAGATGCAGGGTGATGCGCTCACGCAGCTCGTCCAGACTCGACAGGAACTCCATCGGCTTGCCCGCCGCACGGGACTGCAGGCTCCGCTCCTGGGCCAGGTCCGCACGGTGCCCGCTGTGGACGAGCACCGGCACCCCGGTCAGCGCCGAGTCGTCGTGCAGGGCCTCCAGGAACCGGGAGGCCTCAGCGTCGGGCATGCCCAGTTCCAGGACGACGCAGTGGCAGGGCTCCGCCGCCAGCGCGCCCGCCGCCTCGTGCGCCCCCACCGCGGTGACGATGTCCACCGGGGCCGCCGACGTGCCGTCCTCCCGGCCGCGCGCCATGTCCGCCACCACGGACTCGGCCACCAGGGTCAGCAGACCGCGGGGCCGCTCCTCCACCACCAGCAGCCGACGCGGACGCCGCCCGGCGGGACCGAGCGCCACCGGCACGCCCGCAGCGCCGACCGGGATCGCCGAGGGCGGCTCGCCGAGGACCCGCTCCACGGCCCGGCCGCCGTCGATGACCTCCTGGAAGTCCCGCCGCGCCACCGGCAGATAGAGCGTGAACGTGCTGCCGCGCCCCGGCGTGCTGTCGACCGTGACCGCTCCGCCGAGCAGATGGGCGATCTCCCGGGTGATGGACAGACCCAGGCCCGTGCCGCCGTACTTGCGGCTGGTGGTGCCGTCCGCCTGCTGGAAGGCGCCGAAGATGGTCTCCAGCTGCTGCTCCGGAATGCCGATGCCGGTGTCCTTCACCCGGAACGCCACCACCGTGCCGCCGCGCACCACCCCGCTCGGCACCTCGTCGTCGGAGGCCGGCTCGACACGCAGCTCCACACCGCCCTGCTCGGTGAACTTCACCGCGTTGGACAGCAGGTTGCGCAGCACCTGCCGCAGCCGCGAGTCGTCGGTCAACAGGTCGGCGGGGGCGCCGGCGGCCGTGTCGACGGTGAACTCGAGGCTCTTCTGCGACGTCATCGGCCGGAACGTCGCCTCGACGTACTCGATGAGCTGCCGCAGCGAGACCCGCTCCGGCGAGACGTCCATCTTGCCCGCCTCGACCTTCGAGAGGTCCAGGATGTCGTTGATCAGCTGCAGCAGATCCGAGCCGGCCGAGTGGATGATGCCCGCGTACTCGACCTGCTTGGGGGTGAGGTTGCGCGAGGGGTTCTGCGCCAGCAACTGGGCCAGGATGAGCAGGCTGTTGAGCGGGGTGCGCAGCTCGTGGCTCATGTTCGCCAGGAACTCGGACTTGTACTTCGAGGCCAGGGACAGCTGCTGCGCCCGCGCCTCGAGCTCCTGCCGCGCCTGCTCGATCTGCAGGTTCTTCGCCTCGATGTCGCGGTTCTGCGCCACCAGCAGGGAGGCCTTCTCCTCCAGTTCGGCGTTGGAGTGCTGCAGTTCCTCCTGCTGGGACTGCAACTCGGCCGAGCGGGCCTGCAGTTCGGCGGTGAGCCGCTGCGACTCGTCGAGCAGCTCGTCGGTGCGGGCGTTCGCCACGATGGTGTTGACGTTGACGCCGATGGTCACCCGCAGCTGCTCCAGGAAGTCCACGTGGGTCTGCGTGAAGGCGGTCACCGACGCCAGCTCGATGACGCCGAGCACCTGCCCCTCGAAGACGATGGGCAGCAGAAGCAGGGCGCTGGGCTCGACCTCGCCGAGCCCCGAGGAGACGGTGACGTAGCCGGGCGGCAGCTCGTCCACGGTGATCGTGCGGCGGCTGCGGGCGGCCTGGCCCACCAGCGAGCGGCCGAAGGGGATGCGGGTGGGGCGGGTGTCGTCGGCGGGGTAGCCGTAGGCGCCCACGAGCCGCAGCTCGGGTCCGTCGGGTCCGTCCTCGGCGAGGTGGAAGGCGCCGAACTGGGCGGACACCAGCGGCACCAGCTCGTCCATGATCAGCTCGGCGACCACGGGCAGGTCGCGGTGACCCTGCATCAGGCCCGAGATGCGCGCCAGGTTCGTCTTGAGCCAGTCCTGCTCCTGGTTGGCCCGGGTGGTCTCGCGCAGGGACTCCACCATCGAGTTGATGTTGTCCTTGAGGTCGGCGACCTCGCCGGAGGCCACCACGGTGATGGACCGGGTCAGATCGCCCTCGGCGACGGCGCTCGTGACCTCGGCGATCGCGCGGACCTGCCGGGTCAGGTTCCCGGCCAGCTCGTTGACGTTCTCCGTGAGGCGCTTCCAGGTGCCCGAGACGCCTTCCACCTCGGCCTGCCCGCCGAGGCGTCCTTCGGTGCCGACCTCGCGGGCGACGCGGGTGACCTCGTCGGCGAAGGCGGAGAGCTGGTCGACCATCGTGTTGATGGTCGTCTTGAGCTCGAGGATCTCGCCGCGGGCGTCGACGTCGATCTTCTTCGACAGATCGCCGCGGGCCACGGCCGTGGTCACCAGCGCGATGTTGCGGACCTGGCCGGTGAGGTTGTTGGCCATCGAGTTGACGTTGTCGGTGAGGTCCTTCCAGGTGCCGGCCACGTTCGGCACCTGCGCCTGGCCGCCGAGGCGCCCTTCGGTGCCGACCTCGCGGGCGACGCGCGTCACCTCGTCGGCGAACGCGGACAGCGTGTCCACCATGGTGTTGATGACGTCCGCGAGGGCCGCTACCTCGCCCTTGGCCTCGACGGTGATCTTCTGCGACAGGTCGCCGCGGGCCACGGCGGTGGCGACCTGGGCGATGGAGCGCACCTGGCCCGTCAGGTTCGACGCCATGACGTTGACGTTGTCGGTGAGGTCCTTCCAGGTGCCGGACACCCCGCGGACCGTGGCCTGCCCGCCCAGGTTGCCCGCCGTGCCGACCTCGCGGGCGACGCGGGTGACCTCGTCGGCGAAGGCGGAGAGCTGGTCGACCATCGTGTTGATGGTGTTCTTCAGTTCGAGGATCTCGCCGCGGGCGTCGACGGTGATCTTCTGGGAGAGGTCGCCCTTGGCCACCGCGGTCGCCACCTGGGCGACGTTGCGGACCTGGTTGGTGAGGTTTCCGGCCATGAAGTTGACCGAGTCGGTGAGGTCCCGCCAGGTGCCCTTGACCCCCTTGACGTCGGCCTGGCCGCCGAGGCGTCCTTCGGTGCCGACCTCGCGGGCGACGCGGGTGACCTCGTCGGCGAAGGCGGAGAGCTGGTCGACCATCGTGTTGATGGTGTTCTTCAGTTCGAGGATCTCGCCGCGGGCGTCGACGGTGATCTTCTGGGAGAGGTCGCCCTTGGCCACCGCCGTCGTCACCTGGGCGACGTTGCGGACCTGGTTGGTGAGGTTTCCGGCCATGAAGTTGACCGAGTCGGTGAGGTCCCGCCACACCCCGGCGACGCCGGGCACCTGCGCCTGGCCGCCGAGGCGTCCTTCGGTGCCGACCTCGCGGGCGACGCGGGTGACCTCGTCGGCGAACGCGGACAGCTGGTCGACCATCGTGTTGACGGTCTCCTTCAGCTGCAGGATCTCGCCCCGGGCCGGCACGTCGATCTTCTGGGAGAGATCGCCCTTCGCGACCGCCGTCGCCACCTGGGCGATGTCCCGCACCTGGGTGGTGAGGTTGCCCGCCATGGCGTTCACGGAGTCCGTCAGATCGGCCCAGGTCCCGGACACCCCGGGCACCTCCGCCTGACCGCCGAGGGTGCCCTCGGTGCCGACCTCGCGGGCGACGCGGGTCACCTCGGAGGTGAAGACCGACAGCTGGTCGACCATGCCGTTGAAGACGGTGGCGATGTCGCCCATCAGACCGTCGCCGTCGGTGGGCAACCGGGTGCCGAAGTCCCCGTCCCGTACGGCCGTCAGGCCGGCCAGGAGCTGGCGGAGCTCGTGGTCGCCGGGAACCGTGTCCGACGACTCGGTCGCGTTGCTGGTCATGCGTACCCTCGTTCCGCTCCCCAGGAGCCCCCGGGCGGGGACTCGGAACCGGGTCGCCCGGGTGGACGACCCCGCATGTCGCGCCTGTGTTTCCGCACTTCACGGCAGTGTGCGATGAGAGAAATCCGCCGCAGGCTAACTCACGGAAGCAGGCGGAAACAAAGCCTCACCCCACGTCGTCCACACAGGAATTCCCGATGACGCACACGATGCATACATGAGGGAAAGACGGGTACCCGGCACAGTTTCGCCCGGGACGGCGCACTCGCCGCCCCGGGCGACCCCGGTGTGATCCGGACGCGTCCTTTCGAGCCCCGTGCCGGGCCCGGGAGACGCGCCAGGTCTCGGCTCAGCCGACCTCGGACCCCAGCAGCCCGGTCCGCAGCCGCTGCACCATGCGGCTGATCAATCGCGACACGTGCATCTGCGAGATGCCGAGCTCCCGGCCGATCTCCGCCTGCGTGCGCTCCTCGACGAACCGCAGATGGACGATCCGTCGGTCGTGGATTGGAGTGCCACCCGCTGCACTAGGCGCCACGCGGGCAGGCACCCTGCGAGCAGCGGAAACGTTTCAGGTCCTCGCTTCTGCGGGGCCTTTTCACGTCCTCCAAGAACACTAGCTCGCCCGATGCTCGCCCGAAGTGAAAAACGCCGTCCGATCTCCGGCCGGAGCAGGTGCGGCGTGAGGGCTTTAACGGCGAGGCAGGCACGGAGAATCGTTTCTGAGACAGGCCGTCAGGAGCGTCCGCGCGGCTACAACTGGATACAGAGGTCGAGGCTGGAGTTGCCGGGGAAAAGGCAGATGCTCGCCGTGGTGCCGCCGGGAAACGGCGTCGGGGCCGGCGGCGGGCTGGGTTCCGGCTCGGGCTGTGGCACCGGCAGCGGCGGCGGTGCCGGAGCGGGGCTGTGCGCGGGCGGCACGGTGTCGGCCGGGGGCGCGGGTGCCGACGGGTACGACCGGTCCGGGGTGTGTGCCCTGGGGGGCTGAGGGGTGCCGTAGCTGCTGCTGCCCGGGTGGTGTTCGTCGGCGACGAAGGTCTGGCCGGGGTGCGTGAGTTGGGAGGCGGGGACGCCGCCGGCGCTGTCTGGTATCGCCGCGCTGGTCGTGTCGCGGGTGCCCGACGTGGCGTCGGTGTGGTGCCCGGTGGGTGCGCCCGGCTCCGAAGTCGGGGTGTCGATGTCACCAGAACTGGGGGCCGTCATCGACTGGACGGGCGCCGAGTGGGTCGGTGCCGCGCCGTCGCGGGTGTTGGCGGTGTAGTAGGCCGCGGCGGTGCCTGCGACGAGGACGGACGTTGCGGCCACGGCGACGGCCTGCGCGCGCCGTCGGGTCACGAGGGAGCGCAGGCGGTCGCCGAACGAGGCGAGGATGGCGACTGCGCCGCCGCCTATGTAGAGCGCCAGGTGCCGTTTGCGGCGTGCGGGCTCGGGAGGTTGTTCCTCCCAGGCGAGGGGCAGTTGTGTCAGTGCGGCGATTTTCGTCGCCGTCAGCTCTGCGTGGAGTCGCGTGACGTCGGATCGCGTCTTTCTGACCCAGTATGCGAGTTGTGTGATCGCAAGGATCGCAGCTCCGAGTAGAGCTGACAGAACGACAATGACCATACGCCACCCCGTAGTTGAGCATTCATGTTGCTTTCTGGTGATGAAACCCCTTTCGTAGCGGAATGTGCAAGTCCCTATTCAGAAAGTGACAGAAGTCAACCCGTCTCGCGCTGTTCACGCGACGTTTCTTGATCGTGGACCAGGCCGGGCCGGTTGATGCGGCGCAGCACCTCGTCCTGCGCCTCCGGGGGGAGCGTTGTGAGGAGTGCGGCGATCGCGCTGATGTGCGGATCGTCGGCGTACTGGCTCGAGGCGTCAGACGCTGAGGGTGGGGGTGCGGCGAGCCGTTCGAGTTCGTCGGCGGCGTCGCTGCGGCCGGCCTTGCGGAGTTCGTCTGCGGTGACCTGGGTGGCCTGGGCCATGCGGGCGAGGGTCTCGGGTGGAGCGGAGACGGGCACGTGGTGGCCGCTGACGGTCTGGTAGCCGGTGGTGATCTGCCGCCAGCGTGCGTCGCTGACGCCGGACCTTCGGGCGGCCGCGCGGCCGGACATTCGTGCCTGCTTGAGGGCTTCTCTGATCAGCACGGCCTCTGGTGGCGGTGCTGGCTTCTTCTGCGCGTCCATAGGTGCAGGTTCGCACAACTACGCGCTACTGCGCCACACGAGCGCGCAACGTGTCCAAAAAGTGCATACTGCGCATAGCCGTGGCTCAATTCATGTACTGCGCGCGCAGTCTGGACACTACGCCGTACTACGCATAGAGTGCGCACATGACCATTCGCCGAATGCGGCGCCGCAAAGGTGCCCCCTTCCATCACTCGCCACAGGCGGTGACACGCACACGAGAGAACGCCGGACTGACACAGGCAGACCTGGCGGAGAAGGCCGGATTCAGCATCCAGCTCATGTGCGACATCGAAGCGGGCCGCCGCAACGCGACCCCCGAGAAGCTCCGCGCGATGGCCGCAGTCCTCCAGTGCCAGGTCACGGACCTGCAGCCGGACGGCGGCGTGACGCAGCTCGACGACGAGCCGCCCCAGCCCCAGGAGCAGCGGGCGCTCTGACGCCCGCCCCTCGCGCCTCATGACGCGACGAAGCCGTCGAGCTCAGCACAGCTCGACGGCCTCGAATCCCCCGAACGATCCACGAAGAGAGATGGAACGTTGTCCCAACAGGCTACCCACCCCTGGACCCCCGCCACTGACCCGGCGGTCGACCTCGCCTACGGAGCACCCGCCGCGCGGCTGCTGCTGCCCGCTGGCGACCTCAACGACCCCTACTACCGCGAGCAGTGGGACGCGGTCCGGCGCGGCGGCATCGGCGGTTCCGAAGTCGCCGCCCTCCTCGGCCTCGACAAGTACCGCGGCCCCCGCCACGTCTTCGAGGCCAAGCACGGCCGGGCCGTGGCGAGCGGCGCCGCGCTCAGCGAGTACGCCGAAGTCGGCCAGGAGATCGAGGACTTCATCGCGTACATGTTCACGAAGCGGTCCGGTATCCCGGCCGTGCCGACCCCGGGCACGCTCGCGAACGTCGACCGGCCGTGGATGCGCTGCAACGTCGACCGGTACGCCCTCGACGCGGAGTCCGGCGTCGTCCTGGCCCCCGTCGAGCTGAAGAATCGCAGCGAGTACCAGCTCGACGACTGGACGGAAGGCGTCCCCGACGCGCCCGCCCTGCAAGTCCACTGGAACATGGCCGTCGGCGGCTGGTCGTACGGCTGGGCCGTCGCCCTCGTCGGCGGGAACAAGCTCCTCTTCCACCGCATCGAGCGCGACGACGAGCTGATCGACACCCTGATCGACGTGTGCGGCCGCTGGTACCAGCGGCACGTGGTCGAGGGGTTCCCGCCGCCCGCTGACGGACTGGAGGCGACGAAGGAACTCCTCGGCCGACTGTGGGAAGCGAAGCCGAACGAGGTCGTCGAGGTGCCCCGCGACAAGGCGCTCAGGCTGCGCAAGCGGCGCGCCTCCCTGATCGAGCAGATCAAGGAACTGGACGGCGAGCGGAACACCGTCGAGAACGAGATGCGGCTGATCTCGGAGAGCGCTGCGATCGCCAAGTCGGGTAAGAGCGTCGCCTGGTCGTGGAAGCAGAACGGCAACTTCGCGTCGAAGCGGTTTCAGGAAGAGGACCCCGACCTCGCCGCCGAGTACATGACCACGGTCGAGGTCGTCGACGTCGAGCGGCTGAAGGTCGAGAAGCCTCTGGTCTACGAGAAGTACCGGGCCCGCGTCCTGCGCGTTCCCGCGAAGGAGCTGTGACCCATGGCTCTGACCTCTCTCAAGGACCGCGTGCGGGCTGCGGCGGCATCGACGCCGAGCAGCGACGACATCCGGCACGACCGTGGCGAGGACGTCGTCGAGGAGACGCGCGCCGGTCACGACGACCAGGCGGCGTCGGCCGCTGACTGGCTCGGCCAATACCGGGCCGACGTCGAGGCCGCACTGCCGAAGCACATCAGTGCCGATCTGTTCTTCGCCGCGCTGCGCCCCACCCTGCCGAAACTGCGCGGCTGCACACCGGCCAGCGTCCTCCAGGCCGTCATCACGTGCGCGCGGTTCGGCCTGGTCCCGGACGGCCGCCAGGCGGTCATCGCCGCGGACGACCGGATCGCCACCTTCATCGCGACCTATCACGGCTACATCGACCTGATGTACCGGTCGGGCCTGGTGAAGTCCGTCGTGACCGGCCTCGTCTACCCGGGTGACGACTGGAACTGGGAGCCGACGGCCCCGCCTCCCGCCGATTTCACGCACAAGCCGGACGCCCTCGCGTCGAAGAAGGACCGGGGGGAGCCGCTGTTCGCGTACGCGTTCGCATGGCTGGAGGGCGGTGCCCGCTCGGCGGTCGCCGTCGTTACCCGCGAAGACGCCGAGGCCACCCGCGACGAGTACAGCAAGGCCTACCAGCGGGCCGAGCAGAGCGGCGCGAAGAACTCGTTCTGGCACACCCGTTTCGACGACATGCACACCAAGACGGCCGTGCGCCGCATGGCCAAGCTGGTGCCGCAGTCGGCGGAGCTGCGGGCCCTGGTCGCGGTCGAGCAGGCCGCCGAGGACGGCACGCCGCAGATCCTCGCCGTGATCGACCGGGAGACGGCCGCGCTGGAAGCGGAGGCGCGGCAGGCCGCCAGGGCGGCCGAGGCATCGCAGGACCGCCCGGCGCCGGGCCTGCCCGTCAA
>NZ_JBEPBI010000219.1:0-12945 GCF_040299045.1 Streptomyces sp. NPDC001027 | reverse complement strand
CCGCGTGCTCGGCCGTCCCGGCGCCCACCCGTCCGCTGTGCCGTCCACTTCTTCGTCCGCTTCGTCGTCCGCGTGCTCGGCCGTCCCGGCGCCCACCTGTCCGTTGTGCCGTTCGCCTCTTCGTCCGCTTCGTCGTCCGCACAGGCTCCTCGTCCGCCGTACGCTCACATCAGGCCGCCCCGCGGTGTGCGCCGGGCTTAACTCCCGGCGGCCGGTCCGGGAGACACCTGCGTAATGCACGGTTCGTACCGTCGCAGAGGCTTGGAGAGGCTCTCGCCGGGCCGATCGTCACAAGGAAGGGGGCGCCCGTGGCCGTGCCGGACCCGCGGACCGACAGCGCGACCGAGACGAAGGTGCGCACGGTCTGCTCGTACTGCGGCGTCGGCTGCGGCATGGTCCTCGACATCGGCTTCGGGCCGGACGGACGTCGGACGGTGCTGAAGGCCTCCGGCGACAAGCGGCACCCGGCGAACTCCGGACGGCTGTGCACCAAGGGCGCGACCACCGCCGACATGCTCGCCGCGCCCGGCCGGCTCACCACCGCCCTCGTCCGCCAGGACCGCGGCGAGGAGCCGGCGCCCGCCCCCGTGGACGCGGCGGTCGCCGAGACGGCACGGCGGCTGCGGGCCGTCGTCGACGAGCACGGCCCCGACGCGGTCGCGCTCTATGTGTCCGGCCAGATGAGCCTCGAAGCGCAGTACCTGGCCAACAAACTCGCCAAGGGTTTCCTGCGGACCAACCAGATCGAGTCCAACTCCCGGCTGTGCATGGCAAGCGCCGGAACCGGTTACAAGCTGTCTCTCGGCGCCGACGGTCCGCCCGGTTCCTACGACGACCTCGACCGCGCGGACGTCTTCCTCGTCATCGGCTCCAACATGGCCGACTGCCACCCCATCCTCTTCCTGCGCATGATGGAACGGGTGAAAGCGGGTGCGAAACTGATCGTCGTCGACCCGCGGCGCACCGCCACCGCCGCCAAGGCCGACCTGTTCCTGCAGATCAGGCCCGGCACCGACCTCGCCCTCCTCAACGGCCTGCTGCACCTCCTGCACGAGAACGGCCACACCGACCACGCGTTCATCGACGCGTTCACCGAGGGCTGGGAGGAGATGCCCCGGTTCCTCGCCGACTACCCGCCCGCGGCCGTCGAGCGGATCACCGGCATACCGGAGGCCGACCTGCGCGAGGCGGCCCGCACGATCGGCGAGGCGGGGGAGTGGACCAGCTGCTGGACCATGGGCCTCAACCAGTCCACGCACGGCACCTGGAACACCAACGCGCTCGTCAACCTCCACCTCGCCACCGGCGCCATCTGCCGGCCGGGCAGCGGCCCCTTCTCCCTCACCGGCCAGCCCAACGCCATGGGCGGGCGTGAGATGGGGTACATGGGGCCGGGACTGCCCGGTCAGCGCTCCGTCCTCGTCGACGCCGACCGCGCCTTCGCCGAGGAGCTGTGGGGTCTGCCCGCGGGCACGGTCAGGGCGGACGGCGTCGGCAAGGGCACCGTGGAGATGTTCCGGAAGATGGCCGACGGCGAGATCAAGGCCTGCTGGATCATCTGCACCAACCCCGTCGCCTCCGTGGCCAACCGCAGGACGGTCATCGAGGGTCTGGAGGCGGCCGAGTTCGTCGTCGCGCAGGACGTCTTCGCCGACACCGAGACCAACGCCTACGCCGACGTCGTCCTGCCCGGCGCCCTGTGGACCGAGACCGAGGGCGTGCTCATCAACAGCGAGCGCAACCTCACCCTCGCCCGTCCCGCCGCCGACCCGCCCGGCGAGGCGACGGCCGACTGGCGGCTCATCGCGGCCGTCGCCCGTGCCATGGGTTACGAGAGCGGTTTCTCGTACGACAGCGCCGAGGAGGTCTTCGAGGAGATCAAGCAGGCGTACAACCCGGCAACCGGTTACGACCTGCGGGGAGTGACGTACGAGCGGCTGCGCGACACCCCGGTCCAGTGGCCCGCGGCCGCCGTCGACGGCGCCGACCGCAACCCGATCCGGTACGTGAACGACGACGGCACGCTCACCTTCCCCACGGCTTCCGGCCGTGCCGTCTTCCATCCGCGCCCGCACGTGGCGCCCGCCGAGATGCCCGACGACGACTACCCGTTCGTCCTCAACACCGGCCGCCTGCAGCACCAGTGGCACACCCTGACGAAGACCGCCAAGGTGGCCAAGCTCAACAAGCTCGACCCGGGCCCGTTCGTCGAGGTGCACCCCGAGGACGCGGCCGCGCTCGGTCTCGTCGACGGCGACTCCGTGGAGGTCGCCTCACGGCGCGGGCGGGCCGTGCTGCCGGCTGTCGTCACCGACCGGGTGCTGCCCGGATCCTGTTTCGCCCCGTTCCACTGGAACGACCTGTTCGGCGAGTACCTCAGCGTCAACGCGGTCACCAGCGACGCCGTCGACCCGCTGTCCTTCCAGCCCGAGCTGAAGGTGTGCGCGGTCTCGCTGACCAAGGTTTCTACACCGGTTACCGTGCTTTCTCCGGCGACCGGGGCCCCGGCCGACCGGTCACCGCAACCCGCCGCTCTCGTCCCCTCTGCCGTCGTCCCCGTCGCGTCCCCGGCCTTCGCCGCCGCCTCCGCGACCGGCGCGCCCGCTGCCCCTCCCAGCGCTGTCGTCCCCGCCGCGGTCCAGCCCTCCGCCGCCGTGTTCGGCCTCGACCCCGTACCGCCGCCGGTGCTGACCGAACGCGAACGGCGCTATCTGGTCGGCTTCCTCGCCGGCATCCCGGCCGGCGCCCCGGGCGTGCCGGTCCTGCCGCCGGACGCCCCCTTCAGCCCCGAGCACGCCCTGTGGGTCAACGGCACCCTCGCGGGCATGTACTCCCGCACCACCGCAGTCCCGGCCACGCCCGCCCCCTCCCCGGACCCGGCGCGACGGGTCGTGATCCTGTGGGCCTCCCAGACCGGCACCGCCGAGGACTTCGCCGCCGCCACCGCCGCACGGCTCTCCGCCGGCGGTCACCAGGCCGCCCTGGTCGCCATGGACGAGGCCGACCCCGCCGCCCTGCCCTCCGACGCCGACCTGCTGCTGATCACCAGCACCTTCGGCGACGGCGACGCACCCGACAACGGCGCCGGCTTCTGGGACGGCCTGGCCGCGCTGGACACCGGGCGCCTGGAGGGCCGCCGCTACGCCGTCCTCGCCTTCGGGGACTCCTCCTACGACGACTTCTGCGGACACGGCCGGCGCCTGGACCGTCGTATGGACGAGCTCGGCGCGGTCCGTCTGACCCCGCGCACCGACTGCGAACCGGACTACGAGACGGAGGCCGAGCTCTGGCTGGACCAGGTGCTCACCGCCCTCAAGGACGCGACGGAGCTGCTGCCCGCGCCCCCCGGCGCGACACCCGCGGCGGCCCCCGGCCCCTTCCCCGCCTCCATCGGTTCGCCGGACGCCGCCGCCGCGGCCCACGCCGCCCCCGCGGCCCCGTCCGTCGTCGCGGTCCCGTCCGCCGCCCCCGCCCGCTCCAGGCGTCCCGCGCCCGTCACCGCCCGGCTCACCGGCAACCGGCTGCTGAGCCTGCCCGGCTCCGGCAAGGAGGTCCGGCGCTTCACCTTCGACACACGCGACAGCGAGACCCCGCTCGTCTACGAGGCGGGCGACGCGCTCGGCGTGCGGCCCCTCAACTCCCCGGACCTGGTGGCGGAGTGGCTGTCCGTCACCGGACTCGACGCGCACGCGCGCGTGCAGGTGAACGGCGTCGGGGAGACGGCGCTCGGCGAGGCCCTGCTGCGCTGCCTCGACATCACCCGGATCACTCCGGCCCTGCTGCGCTTCACGGCCGACCGCACCCGCGACCCGCGCGAGCTGCGCAAACTGCTGCGCCCGGACAACAAGGACGAGCTGGCGAAGTGGTCCTGGGGCCGGCAGGCCGTCGATGTGGCGGCCGAGTCCGGCGTCCGCGCCGGCGCGCAGGAGTGGGCGGACGTCCTCGGGCGGCTGCAACCGCGCCTGTACTCCATCTCCTCCAGCCCGCTGACCGACCCCCACCTCGTCTCGCTCACCGTCTCCGTGGTGCGCTACGAGAACCTGGCCGGCCGGCCCCGGCAGGGCGTCTGCTCGCCCTTCCTCGCCGACGCCGGAGCCGGCGCCGAGGTCCCGGTCCACGTGCAGCGCTCGCCGCACTTCCGGCCGCCCGCGGACCCCTCGACGCCGATGGTGATGGTCGGCCCGGGCACCGGAGTGGCGCCCTTCGTCGGGTTCCTCGAGGAGCGCCGGGCGCGCGGTCACCGGGGTCCCAACTGGCTCTTCTTCGGCGAGCAGCACCGGGCGACGGACTTCTACTACGAGGAGGAGCTGACCGCCCTGCGGGCCGACGGCGTCCTCACCCGCCTGGACACGGCCTTCTCCCGCGACCAGCGCGCCAAGGTCTACGTCCAGGACCGGATCCGCGAGCACGGCTCCCATCTGTGGTCCTGGCTGCGGGACGGCGCGCACTTCTACGTCTGCGGCGACGCCTCCCGGATGGCCAAGGACGTCGACCAGGCCCTGCGCGACGTCGTGGTCGTGCACGGCGGTCTGAGCGAGCCGGAGGCGGCGGCGTATGTGAAGCAGCTCGCCGCCGACAAGCGGTACGTGCGCGACGTCTATTGACGCAAGTCACCAGAAGAGCGCGTGTGTCGCGGGTGCACCAAGTGACGTTGCGCCGAAGAGAGTTGAAATTCGGCCATCGCGGCGCGCCTATGTTCGTTTTATCAACAGGATTGGACACGATCTGACACACCTCGGTCCGTGCACAGCCGCATGGATCGCCCCGAGGAAGGTCGTGGTCATGTCGCACCCGCACGTGTCACCCATGGACCGGCCGGACCGCCCCCGTAGGGCGGAGCCGGACCACCGCCCGCAGGCGGCCGTCAGCCGCCGCCGGCTGCTCGAGGGGTCGGCCGCCGTACTCGGCGCGCTCGCCCTGTCCACGCCCGCCGCCGCCCGCGCGGCCGTGGCGTCCGACGAGGCGGGGGCGGCCGTCGGCGCCCCCGAATGGAACGGCCGCATCGACGTCTTCCGTCTCGGCGTCGAGGCCCCGCACACCACCCTGATGCCCTACGCGGACCTCGCCCAGGCCCTGACGGCCGACCGTACGCGCTCGCCATACCGGCTGAGCCTCGACGGCGTATGGAAGTTCGCCCACGCCGAACGCCCCGACGACCGTGACGTCGACTTCTACCGGACCGACCTGGACGACCGCGGCTGGGACACCCTTCCCGTGCCCTCAGCCTGGCAGTTGCACGGCTACGACCGTCCCATCTACATCAACATCACCTACCCATGGTGGGGCCCCAACGGCCTGGGGGAGGAGGCGCAGCCGCCCGCCGCGCCCACCCGCTACAACCCCGTCGGGCAGTACCGCCGCACCTTCACCGTCCCGCGCGGCTGGTCCGGACGGCGGACCTTCCTCCACTTCGAGGGCGTCAAGTCCGCCCACTACGTGTGGATCAACGGGGCGCTCGTCGGCTACCACGAGGACTCCTACGACCCGGCCGAGTACGACATCACCGCGCATCTGAAGGAGGGCGTCAACCAGATCGCCGTGGAGGTCTACCGCTACTCCGACGGCGACTGGCTGGAGGACCAGGACATGATCCGGCTGAGCGGCATCTTCCGCTCGGTCTACCTCTACTCCACGCCCGCCGTCCACCTGCGCGACTTCCGGCTGGACACCCCGCTCAGCGACGACTACCGGGCGGCCGAGCTGTCGGTCACCGCCAGCGTGCGGGACTACGGCGACAAGGGCGCCGGCCGGTACGCCGTCGAGACCCAGCTGTACGACGAGAAGGGCCACCCGGTGTGGCCGAGACCGCTGGTCCAGGCCGTCGCCCTCGCCGCCGGCGACGAGAGCACCGTCCGGGCCGCGAAGGCCGTGCCCGCGCCGCGCCTGTGGTCGGCCGAACAGCCGAACCTCTACACCGCCGTGCTCCGGCTGCGCGACCCGGCCGGCAAAGTGATCGAAACCCTTTCCCACCGGGTCGGCTTCCGTGAGTTCGCGCTCCGGGACGGCCTGATGCGCATCAACGGCCGGCCCGTCTCCTTCCGCGGCGTCAACCGCCACGAGATGCACCCCCGGCACGGCTCGGCACTCACCCGCGCCGACATGGTCGAGGACATCGGGATCATCAAGCGCCTGAACATCAACAGCGTCCGCACCTCGCACTACCCCAACAACCCGCAGTGGCTCGAACTCGCCGACGAGTACGGCCTGTACCTCGTCGACGAGACCAACCTCGAGACCCACGGCATCCGCGGCCAGTACCCCGGCGACCACGCCGAGTGGACGACGGCCTGCGTGGCCCGCGCCCAGAACATGGTCCACCGCGACAAGAACCACGCCTCGGTCGTCATCTGGTCGCTCGGCAACGAGGCCGGCGGCGGCACCACGTTCAACGCCATGCACGACTGGATCCGCTCGTACGACACCACGCGCGTCATCCAGTACGAGGGCGACGACCGGCCCGGGATCAGCGACATCCGCTCCGAGATGTACGACAGCCCCTCCCGCGTCGAGGCGAGGGCGAAGGACACCGCCGACACCCGACCGTACGTGATGATCGAGTACTCGCACGCGATGGGCAACTCCAGCGGAAACTTCAAGAAATACTGGGACCTCGTGCGCCGCCACGACGTACTGCAGGGCGGCTGGATCTGGGACTTCGTCGACCAGGCCCTGGACTGGCCCACCCCCACCCGCACGCTGTTCACCGAGTCCGGCCCCGCCGCGCTGCGCGGTGAGGTCATCGCGCCCAGCGGCGGGTTCAGCCGCGACAAGGGCGTCTTCGGCGGCACCGTCTTCGCCCGCGACGCGCGGCTCGACCTCACCGGCTCCCTCACCCTGGAGGCCTGGGCAACACCGCACGTAACCGGTTACCACCAGCCGATCCTCGCCAAGGGCGACACCCACTACGCGCTGAAACAGACCGACAGGACGCTGGAGTTCTTCATCTACGGCAGCGGCCAGTGGGCCGCCGTGAGCTGGGCGCTGCCGGCCGGCTGGACGGGCGCGGAACACCACGTCGCGGGCGTCTTCGACGCGGCGGCGGGCACTCTGACGCTGTACGTGGACGGCTCGGTCCGGGCCACCCGGACGACCTCGGTGCGCCCCGCCGTCAACACCGCTCCGCTGTCCCTGGCCACCGACGTCGACAACCCCACCCGGGAGTTCAGCGGAACCGTGCGACGGGCCCGTGTGTACGCCCGGGCGCTGAGCGCCGCCGAGCTGGCCACCGAGAGCCGCGGACCCGGCGACGACGGGGTGCGCTTCTGGTTCGACGCCGCCACCGTCGGCCTCGAGGAGAAGCGGCCCCGCCACCGGACGTTCTACGCCTACGGCGGCGACTGGGGCGACAACCCCAACGACGGCGCGTTCTCCGGCGACGGGATCGTCACCGCCGACCGCGGGCTCACCGGCAAGTCCGCCGAGGTCAAACGGATCTACCAGGCGATCGGCGCGGCGCCCGCCGGCGGCGCCCGGCTCGCCCCGGGCGGAGCGGTCACCCTCACCAACGAGAACCTCTTCACCGACCTGCGCGAGTACGACGGACGGTGGGAGCTGGTGGCGGACGGCAAGGTGGTGCAGCACGGAAGGCTGAGCCGTGCCCAGCTCGACGTGGCGCCGCTGTCGAGCAAGCAGATCACCGTGCCGTTCCGGCTGCCGGCCCGGCCGGCGGCGGGCGCCGAGTACTTCCTGCAGCTGTCGTTCACCACGAGCCGGCACACCAAGTGGGCGAAGGCCGGGTTCGAGGCGGCCCGCGTGCAGATCGCCGTGGACGCGGGCAGCCCCGCGGTCGCCCCCGTGCCGCTGGGCTCCGTCCCGGCGCTCGGCCATGAGGACGGCGCGGAGTCGGTCACCGTCAGGGGCCGGGGCTTCTCGGTCGTCGTCGACAAGAAGACCGGCCTGATCAGCTCCTACCGGGCCGGCGGCGTACGGCTGCTGACCTCGGGTCCGGCCCCCAACTTCTGGCGGGCGCCCACCGACAACGACCGCGGCAACGGCCAGCACACCCGCAACCAGACCTGGCGTGACGCCGGCGCCCGCCGCCGGGTGACCGGTGTGAGCGTGCGGGCGCTGCGCGACCGGGCCGTCGAGATCAAGGTCGCCGGGACGCTGCCCACCACGACGGAGTCGACGTACACCACCACGTACACCGTCTTCGGAAACGGCGAGATCAAGGTCGACAACACCCTGCACCCGGGCGCGGCCTCGCTGCCCTACATCCCCGAGGTCGGCACCCTGCTCCTGCTGCCCGGCAGCCTGGAGAACCTGCACTACTACGGCCGCGGCCCCGAGGAGAACCACTGGGACCGCAACGACGCCACCGACGTCGGCCTGTACTCCGGCACCGTCAGCGGGCAGTGGACCTCCTATCTGCGGCCGCAGGAGAACGGCAACAGGACGGACGTCCGCTGGGTCGCCCTCACCGACGACGACGGCAACGGACTGCTCGTCTGCGGTGAGCCGCTCCTGGAGGTCAACGCCTCGCACTTCACCCCGGAGGACCTGTCGGTCGGGGCTCGGCACGACTACCAGCTCACCCCGCGCAAGGAGGTCGTCCTGCGCCTCGCGCACCGGCAGATGGGCGTCGGAGGCGACAACAGCTGGGGCGCGCACACCCACGACGAGTACAAGCTGTTCGCCGACCGCGACTACGCGTACACCTACCGGCTGCGGCCGCTGACGGACGTCACCGAGGCGACGAAGGCCTCGCGACGGCCCACGGCAACGTCGTAGCAATCGGTTTCAGCACCACCGCCACCCCGGAACGCCCCGGAATCACGGCAAGACCGGGGCACCGGCAACACCGGAAACACCGGAAACGGACAGAGCAGCAGGGTGGGCACGGTCGCCGCGCGCCGGGCGGTGACCGTGCCCACCGGCACGCTCACCCGGCCGCAGTACCGCCGCCGTCCGTCCGCAGCCACCGTTCGTCCTCGAACTCCGGAGGAACCTCGTCCTCCCAGGGGTCGATCCCCCGTGCCTCCAGCTCGTCGAACCACCGGTCCCGCTGCGACGCGGGCAGCCGCACCCCGCACCACGGACAGTGGGTGATCCCGACCGAGGCCGTGCCGCCGTCGTGGACGAGCAGCCCGTACTCCTGGAACTCGGGCACGAACCGCACCAGCGCGTCCGGACACGCGAAAGGGTCGGGGTGCGCCTCGCACCGCTGGTTCACCTGGCTGCTCATCACGTCACAACAGTGTTCGATCACTCACGCATTCTCTCCGGCGACACGGAAGAATCGGAAAGGAACGACGCATCACCCGTCACGCACTCCACGGAAAAGGAAACCTCCCATGGCCGAGCAGGACGAACGCTTCGACGTCGTGGTCCTCGGCGCCGGTCCCGGCGGCTACGTCGCCGCGGTCCGCGCCGCCCAACTGGGCAAGCGCGTCGCCGTAGTCGAGGAGAAGTACTGGGGAGGCGTCTGTCTCAACGTGGGCTGCATCCCCACCAAGGCGCTCCTGCGCAACGCGGAACTCGCCCACATCTTCACCCGCGAGGCGAAGACCTTCGGCATCAAGGTCGACGGACAGGTCTCCTTCGACTACGGCGAGGCCTACCGCCGCAGCCGCAAGGTCGCCGACGGCAGGGTCAAGGGCGTCCACTACCTGATGAAGAAGAACAAGATCACCGAGTTCGACGGCCGCGGCGCCTTCGTGGACGACCGCACCCTCACGGTGACCGGGGGCGACGGGGAAACACGCACCATCGGTTTCGACGCGTGCATCATCGCCACCGGAGCCACCCCGAAACTGCTGCCCGGCACCAAGCGCACCTCCCGCGTGGTGACGTACGAGGAGCAGATCCTCGCCGACGACCTCCCGCAGTCGATCGTCGTCGCGGGCGCCGGCGCCATCGGCATCGAGTTCGCCTACGTCCTGCACAACTACGGCGTGAAGGTCACGATCGTCGAGTTCCTGGACCGGGTCGCGCCCCTGGAGGACGCCGACGTATCCGCCGAACTGGCCAGGCAGTACCGGAAGCTGGGCATCGACGTGCTCACCTCCACCCGCGTGGAGTCCATCGACGACTCCGGGCCGCAGGTGCGGGTGACCGTCACCGGCAAGGACGGCGCCCAGCAGGTCCTCGAGGCCGACAAGGTGCTGCAGGCGATCGGCTTCGCCCCGAACGTCACCGGATACGGCCTGGAGAACACCGGCGTCGCGGTCACCGGACGCGGCGCGATCGACGTCGACGGCCGCTGCCGCACCTCGGTCCCGCACCTCTACGCCATCGGCGACGTCACCGCGAAGCTGATGCTCGCGCACACCGCCGAGGCGATGGGCGTGGTCGCCGCCGAGACGATCGCCGGCGCGGAGACCATGGAGCTGGACTACGCCATGATCCCGCGCGCCACCTACTGTCAGCCGCAGATCGCGAGCTTCGGGTACACCGAGGCCCAGGCCCGCGAGCTCGGCCACGACGTCAAGGTGGCGAAGTTCCCGTTCACCGCGAACGGCAAGGCGCACGGCCTCGGCGACGTCACCGGTTTCGTGAAGCTGATCAGCGACGCCCGGTACGGCGAGCTCCTCGGCGGCCACCTCATCGGCCCCGACGTCACCGAGCTCCTGCCCGAGCTGACGCTGGCCCAGCAGTGGGATCTCACCGTCCACGAGGTCGCCCGCAACGTCCACGCCCACCCGACGCTGGGCGAGGCCGTCAAGGAGGCGGTGCACGGCCTGGCCGGTCACATGATCAACATGTAGCGGGCCGGGCGCCGGCGGCGGGGTCGTTCACCCGGACGGCCCGGCCGCGCTCGCCGCCGCCGCACGGGCGGGGTGTGCTGGCAACGACCGGACCCACCCGGGACCGGCGGAGCCGACGGCGAGGGAGTGCGGCATGGCGGAGAGCGGTGTTCCCGCCGACGCGGAGCTGGCGATGCTCCGGGCGCGCGTCGCGGCGCTGGAGGCGGAGCGCAGCCGTCCGCCCGCCCACCACCGGGTCCGCTCGGTCCTGGCGGTCGTCCTCATCGTCCTCGGCTGCGTCCTCGCCCCGCTGGGGCTCGTGGCGGCCTGGACGTCCAGCATCGTGGGCGACACCGACCGCTATGTCGCCACCGTGCGCCCGCTGGCGGCCGACAAGGACGTCCAGAACGCGGTCGCCGACCGCGTCACGGACGCGCTGATGGAGCGCATCGACCTCACCGCGCTCCTCCAGGACGCAGCCCCCGCCCAGCGGCCCCTGCTGGAGAAGGCCCTCGGCAGACTCGGCCCCTCGCTCGAGGACGCCGTCCGCAGCTTCGTGCACGACAAGGCGCAGGCGATCGTCGCCTCCGACGCCTTCCAGAAGATCTGGACCGACGCCAACCGCAGGATCCACAGCTCCGTCGAGAAGGCGCTCACCGGCAGCGGCGGCGGCGCGGTGAAGATCAACAACGACACGGTGACGCTGGACCTCGCGCCGGTCGTCGACCAGGTCAAGCAACGACTCGTCGACTCCGGCCTGACGATCGCGGGGAAGATCCCGGAGATCCACACCGACTTCACCGTCGTCAGGTCCGAGGACATCGGCAAGGTCAAGACCTACTTCCGGGTGCTGCAGCTGGTGGGTTTCTGGCTGCCCGTCGTCGCGGTCCTGCTGATCGCGGCCGGCGTCCTGCTGACGGCGCACCGCCGCCGCGTCCTGATCGTCGCCGCGCTCTGCTTCGCCTTCGCCACGCTCCTCCTGGGCGTCGCGCTGACCGTCTTCCGGGTCGTCTACCTGGACGCCCTGCCGGCCGGCGTCTCCCAGCCGGCCGCCGGGTCCGTGTACGACACGCTCGTCCGGTTCCTGCGCACCTCCGTGCGGTCGGCGGTGGCCCTCGGCGTGGTGATCGCCCTCGCCGCGTGGCTGACCGGGCCCGGCCGGCACGCCGAGCTCGTACGACGGCTGTGGCACTCGGGCATCGGCGCCGTGCGCACGACCGCCGATCACGCCGGACTGCGCACCGGCCCCGTCGGGCCGTTCGTGGACCGCTACCGCACCTGGATCACGTGGATCCTGGCCGGGGGAGCCGTCCTGGCCTTCCTCCTGTGGCCCTACCCGACGGGCTGGGTCGTCGTCGGTCTCGCCCTCGCCCTGCTCTTCGCGCTGGCGATCGTCGACTTCCTCGCGACCCGGCCCCGCCGAGAGGACCTCCCCGCATGAGCGCGCACCCTCCGGCCGGCGGCCCGCACGGCGAGATCGGCGCCGCCTGGTCCGCGCCGCGCGGCGGACCGCACCCGCCCGGCCCGGGCCGCCGGCGGCTCGGCGACGGCATCGTCTTCGCGGGCGTCCTGATGCTCTGCAGCGGCGTGCTGGCCGTCCTCCAGGGCATCGCGGCCATCGCCGAGGACGACGTCTACGCCCGGATCGGCTCCTACGTCTACGAGCTCAGCCTCACCGGCTGGGGCTGGATCCACCTCACGCTCGGCGTCCTCGCCGCCGTGACCGGCGCGGCCCTGCTGCGGGGGATGACCTGGGCACGCTTCACGGGCGTCTTCCTCGCCGCGCTGAGCCTCGTGCTGCAGTTCCTGTTCCTGCCCTACGAGCCGCTCTGGTCGGTCGTCGTCATGGCGGTCGACGGCTTCGTGATCTGGTCCCTGGTGTCCTGGCAGGAGCGTGCGGCGGCCCCGGCCACACGACGTTGATGTCGGATTCTCGCCAGCGCCGTCGTGTTCCCCCGACGATGCTGGACCCATGCAGAACGGGATGCACACGGACCGCGAACGCTGTGTGCGCGCTGTCCGGTCCAAGGACGCGCGCTTCGACGGCTGGTTCTTCACGGCGGTCGTGACCACCGGAATCTACTGCCGGCCGAGCTGCCCGGCGGTGCCGCCCAAACCGGAGAACATGGTGTTCCGGCCGAGCGCCGCCGCCTGCCAGCAGGCCGGCTTCCGCGCCTGCAAGCGCTGCCGGCCCGAGAACGGACGAGCGGCGTGTAGGGAAATAGTGTTTACGTAGTTGTGTATTAATCGGTGGGCGCCG
>NZ_JBEPBI010000218.1:0-13045 GCF_040299045.1 Streptomyces sp. NPDC001027 | reverse complement strand
CCCGGACTCCCCGTGGGAGTCCGGGCCGCTTCACGTGCACCGCGCGGATCAGACCGTCCGGAACGCCAGGACGACGTTGTGCCCGCCGAACCCGAACGAGTCGTTCAGGGCGGCGATACGGCCCTCGACGGGCAGCTTGCGCGCCTCGCCGCGCACGACGTCCGCGTTCGCCTCGGCCTCGGGGTCGAGGTTCTCGACGTTGATGGTGGGCGGGGCGATCCGGTTGTACAGCGCGAGCACCGTGGCGACGGACTCGACGCCGCCCGCGCCGCCGAGCAGGTGGCCGGTCATGGACTTGGTCGCGGAGACCGCGAAGTGGTCCGCGTCGTCGCCGAAGACCTTGCGCAGCGCCTTCAGTTCGGCCACGTCACCGGCCGGCGTGGAGGTGGCGTGCGCGTTGACGTGCACGATCTCCGCCGGGTTCAGGTCGGTGTTGTCCAGCAGGTTCTGCAGGGCGTGTGCGATGCCGCGGCCCTCGGGCTCCGGTTGCACGATGTCGTGGCTGTCGGCCGAGATGCCCTGGCCGACGGCTTCGGCGTACACCCGGGCGCCGCGCGCGGCGGCGTGCTCCGCGGACTCCAGGACGATCACGCCGGCGCCCTCGCCCATGACGAAGCCGTCGCGGGCGACGTCGTAGGGACGCGAGGCGGCCTGCGGGTTCTCGTTGTTCTTGGACATCGCCATCATGTTGCCGAACGCGGCGATGGGCAGCGGGTGGATCGCCGCCTCGGTGCCGCCGGCCACGACGACGTCGGCGCGGCCCGTGCGGATCATCTCGATGGCGTAGCCGATGGCCTCCGCGCCCGAAGCGCACGCCGAGACCGGCGTGTGCACGCCGGCGCGGGCGCCGACGAGCAGACCCACGTTGGCGGACGGGCTGTTCGGCATCAGCATGGGCACGGTGTGCGGGGAGACGCGGCGGACGCCCTTGTCCTTCAGCACGTCGTACTGGTCGAGCAGGGTGGTCACGCCGCCGATGCCGGAGGCGATGACCGCGCCGAGCCGGTCGGGGTCGACCTTGCCGTCGCTGCCGTCCTCACCGGCCTTGCCGGAGAACCCGGCGTCCTTCCAGGCTTCCTGGGCCGCGATCAGCGCGAACTGCGCCGAGCGGTCCAGCTTGCGGGCCTGCGGCCGCGGAATGACCTCGAGGGGCTCCACGGCGACCGGGGCCGCGATCCGGACGGCCTGTTCGGCCGCCCACTCCTGGTCGAGTGCCTTGACGCCGGACTTGCCGGCGACGAGGCCCTCCCAGGTAGAGGCTGCGTCGCCACCCAGCGGTGTGGTTGCGCCGATACCGGTGACGACCACGGTGCGATTGGTCGGGCTCACGGATTCTTTCTCCAACGTTGCGAGGAGGACTGCCCCCGCCTCAGCGGGGAGAACGGCGCCACCGCCGGGTGGCGGGGCAGTTCAGCCCAGGTGATCGGTAGATCAGGCCTGGTGCTTGAGGATGTAGCTCGTCGCGTCGCCGACGGTCTTGAGGTTCTTGACGTCCTCGTCCGGGATCTTGACGTCGAAGCGCTCTTCGGCGGCGACGACGACCTCGACCATGGACAGCGAGTCGACGTCCAGGTCGTCGGTGAAGGACTTGTCCAGCTGGACGTCCTCAACCGGGATGCCGGCGATCTCGTTCACGATGTCGGCGAGACCGGCGACGATCTCTTCCTGAGTGGCGGCCATGTGGCGCTCCTTCTTTACTGTTCCAGAGGGTGTGGCATGGGCTGATTCCCGTCCCGGACCGGATGATCCGGCACGGAGTGCCTAGGGGAGGGTAACGACAGTGGCGGCGTAGACGAGACCCGCCCCGAATCCGATGACGAGCGCGGTGTCGCCGCTCTTCGCCTGACCGGTCGCCAGGAGCCGCTCCATCGCGAGCGGGATCGAGGCGGCCGAGGTGTTGCCGGTGGTGCGCACGTCACGGGCGACCGTGACCGTCTCCGGCAGTTTGAGGGTCTTCACCATCGAGTCGATGATCCGCTCGTTGGCCTGGTGCGGGATGAAGACGTCCAGCTCGTCGGCGGTGATGCCGGCGGCGTCCAGCGCCTCCTTGGCGACCTTCGCCATCTCGAACACGGCCCAGCGGAAGACCGCCTGGCCCTCCTGCGTGATGGCGGGGAACTTCGCGACGTGGCCGTCGCGGTAGTCCGTCCACGGGACCGTCTGCTTGATGGTCTCCGACTTGTCGCCCTCGGAGCCCCACACCGTCGGTCCGATGGCCGGTTCGGGGGAGGGGCCGACGACGACCGCGCCCGCGCCGTCGCCGAACAGGAAGGCCGTCGCGCGGTCCTCCAGGTCGGTCAGGTCGGACAGCCGTTCCACGCCGATGACGAGCACGTACTCGGCGGAGCCCTCCACGACCATGCCCTTGGCGAGGGTCAGGCCGTAGCCGAAGCCCGCGCAGCCGGCCGAGATGTCGAAGGCGGCGGCCTTGGCCGTGCCGAGCTTGTCGGCGATCTCGGTCGCCACGGCCGGGGTCTGCTTGAAGTGCGAGACGGTCGAGACGACCACCGCGCCGATCTGCTCGGCGGTGATGCCGGCGTCGGCGATGGCCTTGCCGGACGCCTCGACCGACATGGCGGCGACGGTCTCCTCGTCGTTCGCCCAGTGCCGGGTCTCGATGCCGGAGCGCGAGCGGATCCATTCGTCGGAGGAGTCGATCGTCTCCAGGATCACCTCGTTGGGCACGACCCGGGTCGGCCGGTAGCCGCCGACGCCCAGGATGCGCGCGTACGGGGAGCCCTTGCTGGGCTTGATCTTCGCCATCAGGGCTCCTCAGGCGACGCCGTGCTCGGCGATGAGCTCGCGAGCGGCGTCGAGATCGTCGGGGGTCTTCAGCGCCAGCGTCTTCACGCCGGGCAGGGCGCGCTTGGCGAGGCCGACCAGCGTGCCGCCGGGGGAGACCTCGACGATCGCGGTCACGCCGAGCTCCTTGAAGGTCTCCATGCACAGGTCCCAGCGGACCGGGTTGGCGACCTGGCCGACCAGCCGGTCCAGGATCTCGGCGCCGGCGGACACGGCCTGCCCGTCCTTGTTGGAGACGTAACGGACCGTGGGGTCGGCGGGGTTGAGCTCGGCGGCGGCCTTGGCCAGGGACTCGACGGCCGGCGCCATGTGGCGGGTGTGGAACGCGCCGGCGACCTTCAGCGGAACGACCTTGCGGACGCCCTCCGGCTTGTCCTCGTTCAGCGCGGCGAGCTGCTCCAGCGTGCCCGCGGCGACGATCTGGCCCGCGCCGTTGATGTTCGCCGGGGTCAGCCCCAGCTTCTCCAGGTGCGCGACGGAGACGTCGGGGTCGCCGCCGAGCAGCGCGGACATGCCGGTCTCGGTGATCGCGGCGGCGTCGGCCATGGCCAGGCCGCGCCTGCGGACCAGGCCCAGCGCGGCGGTGTCGTCGAGGACGCCCGCGAAGACGGCCGCGGTGATCTCGCCGACGCTGTGACCCGCGACGGCGCCGGGCGTGACGTCGCCGAGCGCCGCGGCGGAGACGAGCCCGGCCGCCACGAGCAGCGGCTGGGCGATCGCGGTGTCGCGGATCTCGTCCGCGTCGGCGTTCGTGCCGTAGTGCACCAGGTCGAGGTCGATGGCCATCGACAGGGCACGCAGACGGTCCTCGACACCGGGAAGGTCGAGCCAGGGAGTCAGGAAGCCGGGCGTCTGGGCGCCCTGGCCGGGAGCGACGAGTACGAGCACTCTCACACTCTCTCTTGGGGACGGCCGAAGCCGCCCGTGGGGACAGGGACGAAGAACGGCAGGGGGTTTTGTGGGCCCCCGACAAAAAGCTAGCTCTGAGGATCTCCATCGACCAGACGCCCCAGGATCAGTGCGATCCGGAGCGTGAACGCGGAGCGTACATCCGAAGGCGACCAGCCGGTGACGTCAGTCACACGTCGAAGCCGGTAGCGCACGGTGTTCGGATGCACGAAGAGCATCCGGGCGGCCCCTTCGAGGCTGGACGCCTGTTCGAGGTAGACGGAGAGCGTCTCCAGGAGCGCCGACCCCGCCTCCTCCAGCGGTCTGTAGATCTCCTCCACCAACTGCTCACGCGCGCCGGGATCGCCGGCGATCGCGCGCTCCGGAAGCAGATCGTCCGCCAGGACCGGCCGGGGTGCGTCCTGCCAGGCGGAACACGCCTTGAGCCCGGCCGCGGCGGCCTGTGCGGACCGGGTCGCGGCGAGCAGGTCGGGCACCACGGGCCCGGCCACCACCGGGCCGGCGGCGAACGGCCCGATCAGGGACTTGGCGACCGCCAGCGGGTTGTCGCTGCCGCCGGCGATCACCACCAGCCGGGCGCCGAGCACCCCGGTGAGCACCTGGAGCTTGGAGTGCCGCGAGGCCCGCCGGATCGCCTCCACGGTCAGCTCGGAGTCGCCGTCCGGGGCGGTGCCGAGGACGACGCACACATGCTCCGGCGAGTTCCAGCCGAGCGCGGCGGCCCGGCTCACGGCCCCCTCGTCGGCCTCGCCGCTCAGCACGGCGTTCACGACGAGCGACTCGAGCCGGGCGTCCCAGGCGCCGCGGGCCTCGGCGGCCTGGGCGTAGACCTGGGCGGTGGCGAACGCGATCTCCCGGGCGTACACCAGCAGCGCCTCGCGCAGCACGTTCTCGTCACCGGGGGCCGCGACCTCGTCGATCGCGGACTCCATGACCTCGATGGTGGTGCGCACCATCTCCACCGTCTGCCGCAGCGTGATGGCCCGGGTCAGCTCGCGCGGCGCCGTGCCGAACACATCCGTGGAGATGGCCTGCGGGGCGTCCGGATGCCGGAACCACTCGGTGAAGGCGGCGATGCCCGCCTGGGCGACCAGCCCGATCCAGGAACGGTTCTCCGGCGGCATCGCCCGGTACCACGGCAGTGTCTCGTCCATCCTCGCGATGGCCTGGGCGGCGAGGCTCCCGGAGGACTTCACCAGCCGCTTCAGCGTCGCGGGGTGGGAGTGGACGGCGTGCGCCGCGGGTTCGGGATGACTGGTTTCGGGTTCGGGCACGGGACAAGACTGCCTCATCGCGGCGGCGGCGTGTGTCGCCGGGTCGCAGGTGGGGACGTCCCGTCGCGGCCGGACGGCCCCCCTCCCGGGCCGCCCGCAGGCCTTTCCCCCAGCGCGCCCCGTCGCGGCCGGCCCCGCTCGCCCGGCGGCGGGTCTACCGTGGTCGCGTGATGGACGTACGGCGCGCCGACGAGCGCTTTCGGGGCGGGGACCGGGCGGCCGGGATCGACACCCGGCACGCCTTCTCCTTCGGCCCCCACTACGACCCCGACAACCTCCGCTTCGGCGCGCTGATCGCCTGCAACGAGGAACGCCTCGCGCCCGGCGCCGGGTTCGACGAGCACCCCCACAGCCACACCGAGATCGTGACCTGGGTGATCGAGGGGGAGCTGACCCACCGCGACTCGGCCGGACACGAGACACGGGTGCGCCCCGGCGACGTGCAGCGGCTCAGCTCCGCGGCCGGCGTACGGCACGTGGAGCGCAACGACGCCGACGTCCCGCTGGCCTTCGTGCAGATGTGGCTGGCCCCGCTGGACGCCGGCGGCGACCCGTCCTACGAGATCGTCCGCGGCATCGCCGACTCCACCCCGTACGCCGTCCCCGAGGCCGGCGCGATGCTGCACGTGCGGCGTCTCGGCGCGGGGGAGCGGACGGCGGTCCCGGACGGGGAGTACGTGTACGTGCACGTCGTGCGCGGCGAGGTGCGGCTGGACGGCGAGAAGCTGGGCCCGGGCGACGCGGCCCGCGTCACGGACGCCGAGGACCTCGAGGCGGTGGGGCTGAGCGGCGCCGAGCTGCTGATCTGGGAGATGGCCCGCCCGGCCCCGGCTACCGCGCCTCGGCCAGCACCGCGTCCGTGAACGGCGGCCAGGCCTCGACGGCCCAGGGCCCGAAGGCGCGGTCGGTGAGCGCGACGGCCGCGACGCCCGCCCCGGGGTCCACCCACAGGAACGTGCCGGACTGGCCGAAGTGCCCGAACGTGCGCGGCGACGACGAACTCCCCGTCCAGTGCGGCGACTTGGAGTCGCGGATCTCGAAGCCGAGCCCCCAGTCGTTGGGGTTGTGGTGCCCGTAGCCCGGCAGGACGCCCTTCGTCCCCGGGTACTGCACGCTCGTCGCCGCCGCCACCGTCCGCGGATCCAGCAGCCGCGGCGCCTGCAGCTCGGCCGCGAACCGCAGCAGGTCCGTGACGGTGGACACGCCGTCCTTGGCCGGCGAGCCCTCCAGAGAGGTCTGCGTCATCCCCAGCGGCTCCAGCACCGCCTGCCGCAGATACTCCGCGAACGGGATGTCCGCCGCCTTCGCGATGTGGTCGCCGAGCTGCTCGAAACCGGCGTTGGAGTACAGCCGCCGCTCACCCGGGGCCGCGGTCGTGCGGTGCTCGTCGAAGGCCAGCCCGGAGGTGTGCGCGAGCAGATGACGCACCGTGGAACCGGCCGGCCCCGCGGGCTCGTCCAGCTCCACCGCGCCCTCCTCGTACGCGACGAGCGCGGCGTACGCGGCGAGCGGCTTGGTGACCGAGGCCAGCGGGAAGCGCCGGTCGACCGGGCCGTGGGTCCCGAGGACCGTGCCGTCGGCCCGTACGACGCCCGCCGAGGCGGAGGGAACCGGCCAGTTGTCGATCAACGCGAGACTCTTCAGCGACATGCCGACGAGCCTATGCCGTCCGCTCCGCGCGTCTCACCGCAGCAGCTCCGTCAAGGGGTCCGGGGGTCCCGGCGGACGGCACGGCCCGGGGCCCGGACGTCTGCACGGCCGGCGGGGGCGGCGCCGACCGGCTCGATCTCGCCGCGCCGCCCGGAATTCTTACCGGTTTCGCTTGCTTGGAGCACACTCCAAGGCCATAGCGTGGGAGCCATGACGGTGTTGCAGACCACGCCCGTGACCATCGAGCAAACCCCGAGCCCCGCAGACGTCTGCTCCGCGCCACCCCCGCGGCACCCGCGCCCCGACGGACAGGACAGCTACACGATCAGCGAGGTCGTCGCCTTCACCGGACTCACGGCCCACACCCTGCGCTGGTACGAGCGGATCGGGCTGATGTCGCACATCGACCGCTCGCACACCGGCCAGCGTCGCTACAGCAACCGCGACCTGGACTGGCTGGACCTCGTCGGCAAGCTGCGGCTGACCGGCATGCCGGTCGCCGACATGGTGCGGTACGCCGAGCTGGTGCGCGAGGGCGAGAGCACGTTCGGCGAGCGCCACGAGCTGCTCGAGGCGACCCGGCGGGACGTCCGGGCGCGGATCGCCGAACTCCAGGACACGCTGGCCGTGCTCGACCGGAAGATCATGTTCTACGCGGACGCCACCCGCGTCCCCGAAGGCGAGAGGACCGCCCGATGACCGGCCGCAGGATACCGACGGCGCCGCTCGGCGAGCACGGACCCGAGGTCGGCGTCCAGGGACTCGGCTGCATGGGGATGAGCTTCGCCTACGGCCCCGCCGACGCCGACGCGTCCCGGGCCGCCCTGGAGCGCGCCCTCGAACTCGGCGTCACGCTCTACGACACGGCGGACGCCTACGGCGCGGGCGAGAACGAGCGGTTCCTCTCCCCCTTCTTCAAGGCGCACCGCGACGAGGTCGTGATCGCGACGAAGTTCGCCCTGTCGATCCCGCCGGACGACCCGACCCGGCGCGTCATCCGCAACGACGCGCCCTACATCCGCGAGGCCGTCGAGGCGAGCCTGCGGCGTCTGGACGTCGACGTCATCGACCTCTACTACATGCACCGGCGCGATGTGGGCGTGCCGATCGAGGACACCGTCGGCGTGATGGCCGAGCTGGTGCGCGAGGGCAAGGTGAAGCAGCTCGGCCTCAGCGAGGTGACCGCCGGCGAGCTGCGGGCCGCGCACGGCGTGCACCCCATCGCCGCCGTCCAGTCGGAGTGGTCGCTGTTCAGCCGCGACATCGAAGCGCAGGTCGTCCCGGCGGCCCGCGAGCTGGGCGTGACGCTGGTGCCCTACTCGCCGCTCGGCCGGGGATTCCTCACGGGCTCCTTCGCCGACGCCGCGACGGACCTGACCGAAGGCGACTTCCGCCGCGGACAGCCCCGCTACCACGGCGCCAACGCGGCGGCCAACGCCGCGCTCCTGGAGCCGATCCGCGCGGTGGCCGAGGCCCACGCTGCGACACCGGCCCAGATCGCCCTGGGCTGGGTCCAGCAGCAGTCCCGGGTGCACGGCCTGCCCGTCGTCCCCATCCCGGGCACCCGCAGTCCGGGCCGGGTCGAGGAGAACGCGGCGGCGACGGCCGTCGAGCTGACGCGGCAGGAGCTGGCGCTGCTGGAGCCGATCGCGGGCAAGGTCGCCGGCGACCGCTACGCGGACATGTCGTTCGCCTCCGCCGGCCGCGAGTGATCACAGCTCCGACAGCAGCTCCGCCTTCTTCACGGAGAACTCCTCGTCGGTGATCAGTCCGGCCCGGTGCAACTCCCCGAGGTGGCGGATGCGTTCGGCGATGTCGGAGGGATCGCGACGGGGGGCCGAGGCCGGCACCATGGCCGCGGGCCTCCGGTTGCGCACGGCCGCCAGGACCGCCGCCGCGAACGGCAGCGACTCGTGGACCGGTCCGTAGCCGAGACCGAAGACGACCGTCGCCGGGTCCTGGTCGGCCGGTGTCGCGGTCGGCTCGCCCCGCAGCAGCCGCAGATGCCCCTCGAACAGCTCCGGCGAGCGCCACTCCACCCCGGTCAGCTCGGACACGGCGAAACTCTGGTCGCCTGCCTTCCACTTCGCCGACGACGCGCCCGTCCAGAACCACCGGAAGCGCACCGTGCGCCCGTCGAACGAGGCCTTGCCGTCGTACGCCTTGAACGACAGCGGCCCCTCGGGGGCGTCCACCAGGAAGCGGTCCGCGGGACCGGACCCGGTCAGCCGCGCCCGGAGCTCGTCGGCGTAGTACTCGGCGAGCGTCTCCCGTTCGGCGGGCAGCACCAGCCGGTACGGATCGCACCCCTCCTTCAGCTGCCCCGCGGCCGCCTCCATCAGCGGATCGGCGCCGGGCCGCGGCTCGGCGCGCAGCACGACCGTCCCGCGCCGTCCCGGGGTCAGCGTCACCTGGGCGATGGCCGCCACCGGGATGCGGCGCTCGCCCAGCGCCGACAGCAGCTTGGGGGTGCGCAGCCCCCGTTCGTGACGGATGAGGACGGAGTCGGAATCGAACTCCCAGGCGGCATGAAATCCGGCCAGTACGTCACCCATGCGGCTCATCGTATGCGGGACACCCATTCTTCGTCCCCTCCCCGCGCGCACCGCAATTCCTGCGTCTCTACGCGCGTCCGGCCTTCGTCGTGTCGGACAAACCCGTCGTGCAGGCGACATCGTCGTGGGCGCACTCCACCGAGCCGTACGCGCCGATGCCGATCTCGGCGAAGTTGCGCAGGCTGTCGGTGCCCGGTTCGAAGTAGCCGCCGTGACCCTTGGCCTCCCGTGCCGACAGCACCCGCGCGCCGAACTCCCGCGCCATCGGGTCCTCGCCGTGCCCGAGGCCGCCGACCTCCAGGTGCGGCACGTCCTGGATCCAGTCGTCGGCGTCCCGCATCGCCCACACCCGGGCGTCGGTGCCCAGCTCCGCGGCGTTCTCCACGCGCATCCCGGGACTGCCCGCCACCGCGATGTCGGCGACCCGCTCGGGCATCGAGTGCGCGGCGACCCCGCAGACCACGGAGCCGTAGCTGTGGCAGAACATCGCCACGGGCGCGTCGCCGGGCAGCGCGCCGACGAGGGCGTTCAGTCGCACCGCGCCGTTCACCGCGCGCATCGCGGTGGCCGAGTCGATGCCCAGCCCGTCGGGGGAGGTGTAGTCGGCCCAGGCGATCACGGCCGTACGCGTCGACGGGCTCGCCTCACGCTCGGCCGCGTACAGCGCCTGGGCCATGCCGACCGGCGCCGAGTACTTGCGGTTGGTGCGCTGGAAGGTGAGCAGGTCGGTGTCGACGCCGGGCACGACGACCGAGATCCGGTCCGCCTGGTCGAGGCGGCCGAACACCTCGGCGGCCCGGCCCGAGCCCTCCGGGTCGAAGGCGAGGATCTGCCGGCGGGTGGAGCTCAGCGCCTCGTAGCGGTGCATACGGCGCTCGGCCAACTGCTGCCCGGCGGGCGAGAGTCGGCTGTCGTGCATCCGGATCCGCTCGATCGCCGCCTGCCGCAGCAGGGCGACGCGGTTGGCGCGGTAACGCAGCCCGGCGGGGGCGCCGTTCATGTTGCCGACGGCGAGCGCGTAGTCCTGCACGAGCGCGGTGTGCTGCGCCGCGTTGAGCGAGGCGAAGAACCGGGCGAGCCGCGCGGAGCCGGAATCGAGGTCCGGCAGCGCGCGGCCGGCGAGCCGGCCGTGCTCCCAGGCGGTGCGCGAGGTCTGCAGGGCGCTGTCGTCCCGTTGTTGGCGGACGGCGGTCCAACCGGTGGTCGCCAGCATCACGAACACCACGGCCAGGGTGGCGAGGGTGCGCCAGACGCCGAGTTGCGGGGAGGTGTCGAAGGAAGTCACTGAAAGGACACACTAGGAGAACGAGACGGTCTCGAGTGACCCAAGTGATGGGGATCACGTTTCGTTCGGCGTGGGAATGGTCATACAGACTCTCAGGCCTTGCGCCGGACCGTCAGGCCGTGCGCCAGTCTCCCAGCAGCGCGGGCCCCACCCCGTCAAGGTACGCCGCCGTCAGCGCGCGGATCCCCTCCAGGCTGAAGTCGTCGCCGGTGGACCACTGTCGCTCCGTCACCCGCATCACGCCGCTGAAGACGGCCACCGCCAGCCGGGGCCGGGGATCGGCGTCCACGTCGAGCCCCTCGCGTTCGGCGATCACCCCGGCGAGGTCCTCCTCGACCTCCGTCGACCGCCGCAGATGTGCGGCGAGCAGCACCGGCGTCGACTCGATCACCCGGTACATGCGCAGGTACTGCTCCACCGGCGCGACCGACTGCACGACCTCGTTGATCGAGTCCCAGCCGTCCAGCACGGCCTGCCGCAGCGCCTCCAACGGCGGCTCGTGCGGGGGGCGTTCGCGCACCGCCTCCACGAACCGGTCCACCGTCATCTCCACCAGGGCGAGCGCGGCCTCCTCCTTGCCGGCGAAGTAGCGGAAGAAGGTGCGCTGCGAGACGTCGACCGCGTCGGCGATCTGGTCGACGGTCGTCCCGTCGTACCCCTGGGAGGTGAACAGTTCGACGGCGGCCCGCAGCAGCGCGTCCCGGGTGCGCTGTTTCTTGCGTTCGCGCAGTGTCGTCGGCATGGGTGTCAGTTACCGCCTCGTGAACTCGATTGTCAATTGTCAGTGGCTGTCACTAGCCTCGAACGCATGACTAGTCAGACCACCATCGACTCGACGGGTCCGGGGGGCAAGGCGCCGGCGGACCGCTCGGACGGACCGCCCGCCAAGGGGCTGCGCGGCCACCCGTGGCTCACTCTCATCACCGTCGCCGTCGGCGTCATGATGGTGGCCCTCGACGGCACCATCGTGGCCATCGCCAACCCGGCCATCGCCAGTGACCTCGGCGCCACCTTCGCCGAGGTGCAGTGGATCACCAACGCCTACTTCCTCGCCCTCGCGGTCTCCCTGATCACCGCGGGCAAGCTCGGCGACCGCTTCGGCCACCGTCAGACGTTCCTGATAGGCGTCGTCGGCTTCGCCGCCGCCTCCGGCGCGATCGGCCTGTCGGGCAGCATCGGCGCGGTCGTCGCCTTCCGGGCGCTCCAGGGCCTGTTCGGCGCGCTGCTCATGCCGGCCGCGCTCGGTCTGCTGCGGGCGACCTTCCCTGCGGAGAAGCTCAACATGGCCATCGGCCTGTGGGGCATGGTCATCGGCGCCTCCACCGCCGGCGGTCCCATCCTCGGCGGCGTCCTCGTCGAACACGTCAACTGGCAGTCGGTGTTCTTCATCAACGTGCCGGTCGGCGCCCTCGCCCTGGCGCTGGGCGCGCTGATCCTGCTCGACCACCGCGCGGAGAACGCGCCGCGCTCCTTCGACGTGCCCGGCATCGCCCTGCTCTCCGGCGCGATGTTCTGCCTGGTCTGGGCCCTGATCAAGGCTCCGGCCTGGGGCTGGGGCGACGGAAGGACGTGGGCGTTCGTCCTCGGCTCGGTGGTGCTCTTCGTGGCTTTCGCCGTGTGGGAGTCGAAGGTGCGAGAGCCGCTGATCCCGCTGGCGCTGTTCCGGTCGGTCCCGCTGTCGGCGGGCGTGGTCCTCATGGTGCTGATGGCGATCGCCTTCATGGGCGGCCTGTTCTTCGTGACGTTCTACCTGCAGAACGTGCACGGCATGAGCCCCATCGACGCGGGCCTGCACCTGCTTCCGCTGACCGGCATGATGATCGTCGGCTCACCGGTGGCGGGCGTGCTGATCACCAAGCTCGGCCCGCGCATCCCGCTGGCCGGCGGCATGGCGGCCACCGCGATCGCCATGTACGGCATGTCCACGCTGGAGACGGACACCGGCAGCGGCGTCATGTCCGTGTGGTTCGCGCTGCTGGGCTTCGGCCTCGCCCCCGTGATGGTCGGCGCGACCGAGGTCATCGTCGGCAACGCCCCGATGGAGCTGTCGGGCGTGGCGGGCGGTCTCCAGCAGGCCGCCATGCAGATCGGCGGCAGCCTCGGCACGGCCGTGCTGGGCGCCGTGATGGCCTCCAAGGTGGACGGCGACCTGCCGGCCAACTGGAAGGCCGCGGGCCTGCCCGAGCTCACCCCCGCTCAGCTCGACCAGGCCTCCGAGGCGGTCCAGGTGGGCGTGCCGCCGGTCGCCAAGGGCACCCCCGAGGCGGTCGCCGCGAAGATCGCGGACGTCGCCCACGACACGTTCATCTCCGGTATGAGCCTGGCCTCGCTGGTCGCGGCCGGGGTGGCGGTCGTCGCCGTCTTCGTCGCGCTGCTCACCAAGCGCGGCGAGAACGCGGAGGCCGGCGCGGGCGTCGGTCACCTCTGACGGGATTCCGGCGACTTTCCCCTATCAGGGTGACGAGGCTAAAGGTTTCTCGCCTCCGGCACGCGTCACAGGTCACAGTGGGTCAGGCCCTCCGGATGGCAGGGCCTGCCAGGGCCGTGGCGCGCTGTCGGAGGGGTACAGC
>NZ_JBEPBI010000217.1:0-13198 GCF_040299045.1 Streptomyces sp. NPDC001027 | reverse complement strand
CCGGATGCGCCCGCGCATCCGGACCGCCAGGGGGCTCCCTGCGGGGTCCTTCTCCTGGCGGTCTTCGGCTGCGGCGGTGAACAGGTCGGGCTCCACACCTCGGAGCCTACGTCAGGGGTACGACAGTCCCCGTCGGCCGCCCGTCCGGGGCCGGGCTCATGCCCAGAGGTCGGCGCCCCAGCGGGTCAGGATCAGCATCGCGATGATGCCGACGTGCGTGACCGGCAGGACCCAGGTGAACTCGCCGAAGAACCGCTTCAGCCCGGCGGGCGCGGGGAGGAAGCCGTTGCGCACGTTGAACGAGGTGACGTACCAGAACATGGTGATCGTCGCGACCCAGGCCAGCGAGCACCACAGGCACAGAGCGTTGATCTTGTACAGCGACTGGTACTGCAGCCAGGTGCAGAAGACCACGCCGAAGAGCGTGCCGAAGTTGAAGGTCAGCCAGTACCAGCGCGGGAAGCGGGCCCGGGTCAGCAGGCTCATGCCGACGCAGATCACCACGCCGTAGGCGACGAGGCCGAGCATCGGGTTGGGGAACCCGAAGGCGGACGCCTGCTTGCTCTCCATGATGCTGCCGCAGGAGATGATCGGGTTGATGCTGCAGCCGGGCGTGAAGGTCGTGCCCGCGACCTTGGCCTCGAGGATCTTGAACTTGTCGATCGTGATGACCCACGCGGCGAGCAGACCGGCCGCGCCGGTGATCAGCAGCAGGATCGCGAACGCCCGGCCGGCGCCCTCCGTCCGTGGCTCGACCGCGGCCACGTGCTCGGGCTCGGACTCCGTGGAGGCGTCTTTCACTGTCGTCTTGCTCATCACGCCGATCCGTCACTTGAGAGTTGGACCATCTTCGGGCAGGGGCCATTGTGCCGCACAAGGCCGACTGTCCACCGTTCGGTGGACATAAGGAAGTACGTGCGGCCGCCCCGGGGCGTTCGGTTCCGGCCGACGCTCGAAGCATGACAACACACCCGAACCGCTCGCGGTGGACGTGCCCGACGAGGACGCGGGCGGGGGGCGGAGCGCCGGCGGCGGATGAGGAGGTGGGCGCACGCGCGGCACGCTCACGTGCCGCCGTCGCCCGGAAAGGGGAACCGGCGCCCGCGGTGTTGACGGCGGGCGGGCCCTCGGTGCGAGACGACTGCGCGAAGACTGCTCCCGCCGGACGGGAGGCCCGCCCTGGACGGCACTCCCCCACGGCCCCGCCCATGCCGAGGGACGCCGGGTACCCGCCCCGGCGTCCCTCGGCGAGGAGCTATCCGAGCTTCGACTCCAGCTCGGCCACGATCTCGTTGACTCCGATCGCCGTCTGCTCGCCGGACTCCATGTCCTTGAGCTGGACGACGCCCTCGGCGAGGTCGCGTTCGCCGGCGACGATGGCGTAGCGCGCCCCGCTGCGGTTGGCGCTCTTCATGGCGCCCTTGAGGCCCCTGCCGCCGTAGGCGAAGTCGGCCGCGACGCCCAGCTTGCGCAGCTCGGTGACCTTGGCGAAGAGCACCCGGCGAGCCTCCTCGCCGAGCGGCACCGCGTACACGGAGGTCGAGGCGGGCAGCCTGAGCTCCACCCCCTCCGCCTCCAGCGCGAGGACGGTGCGGTCGACGCCGAGCGCCCAGCCCACCGAGGGCAGCGCGGGGCCGCCGATCATCTCGGAGAGGCCGTCGTAGCGGCCGCCGCCGCCCACCGCGGACTGCGAGCCCAGTCCGTCGTGGACGAACTCGAAGGTCGTGCGGGTGTAGTAGTCCAGACCGCGGACCAGCTTGGGGTCGTCCTCGAAGGCGACGCCCGCCGCGGTGATCAGCTCGCGCACCTCCTCGTGGTACGCCTTGCAGGCGTCGCAGAGGTAGTCGCGCAGCAGCGGCGCGTCCCCGAGCTGCTTCTGGACCGACTCGCGCTTGTCGTCGAGCACCCGGAGCGGGTTGATCTCCGCGCGGCTCAGCGTGTCCTCGTCCAGGTCGAGACCGCGCAGGTAGGTCTGCAGCGCCTCCCGGTACACCGGGCGGCACTCCTTGTCGCCGAGGCTGTTGAGGAGGATCCGGAAGTTCTGCAGCCCCAGGGAGCGGTACGCCTGGTCCGCCAGGATGATCAGCTCGGCGTCCAGCGCCGGGTCCTCCGCGCCGATCGCCTCGGCGCCCACCTGGGAGAAGTGGCGGTAGCGGCCGGCCTGCGGCTGCTCGTAGCGGTAGTAGGAACCGGAGTACCAGAGCTTGACCGGGAGGTTGCCCTGCCGGTGCAGGTTCGCCTCCAGCGCGGCGCGCAGCACCGACGCGGTGCCCTCGGGACGCAGGGCCAGCCTGTCGCCGCCCTTGGTCTCGAAGGCGTACATCTCCTTGGTGACGATGTCGGTCGACTCGCCGACACCGCGCGCGAACAGTTCGACGTTCTCGAAACCGGGCGTCTCGACATAGCCGTAACCGGCGCCGCGCAGCGGGGAGGCGATGCCCTCGCGCACCGCGAGGAACTTCGCGGACCGGGGAGGGATCAGGTCGTACGTGCCCTTGGGGGCCTGAAAGGTGCTCACGGAAGTCTCTCGTCACATTCCTCGTCGGGGAGGGGTGGGCGAACCCGCTCCCTGGCCGCCGGCCGCCACCTGCCGCAGATACGGGTTGGCGGCGCGCTCCTGGCCGATGGTCGTCTGGGGGCCGTGGCCGGACAGCACCACGGTCGAGTCGTCGAGCGGCAGGCACACGCGGGCCAGCGAGTCGAGCATCTCGGCCATGTCACCGCCGGGCAGGTCGGTGCGTCCGATGGAGCCGGCGAACAGCAGGTCCCCGGAGAAGAACACCGACGGCACGTCGGTCGTCTCCGGCATCCGGAAGGTCACCGACCCCTTGGTATGGCCCGGCGCGTGCGCGACGGAGAACTCCAGCCCGGCCAGGTCCAGCGCGGCGCCGTCGGTGAGCTCGCGGACGTCGTCCGGCTCTCCCACCGTGAGCTCGCCCATCAGCGGCATCCCGATGGACCTGCCCAGCGCCTTCTCGGGGTCGCTCATCATGTAGCGGTCCTCCGGGTGGATCCAGGCCGGCACGTCGTGCGCGCCGCACACCGGGACGACCGAGGCCACATGGTCGATGTGGCCGTGGGTGAGGACGACGGCCACGGGCTTCAGCCGATGCTTCCTGATCGCTTCCTCGACGCCAGGGGCCGCCTGGTGGCCCGGGTCGATGATCACGCACTCCTCGCCCGCGGCCGGGGCGACGAGATAACAGTTCGTCCCCCAGGCTCCGGCGGGGAACCCGGCAATGAGCACGATCGTCCTTCGTTTGTGTCGATACGCGTGGGCTTCTGGGCGGCTGCGCCAGTGGTCAGAGCCTACCGGCGCTGCCGTTTCCTCAGCGAACCCATATACGGTACGGGACACACGCAGGCGGTCGGCTCACAAGACGCACGCGTCCCAGTCGACGTACGAGACGCATGAGGAGAGAACCCGGTGGTCACCCAGGAACAGCGGAAGCGTCAGCTCGCCCGGGAGAAGTTCTTGCGGCAGCAGCAGCGGCGCACGAGCGCCCGGCGCAAGGCCCGTATGCGCAACTCGGTGATCGCGTCGGTGCTCGGCGTGATCGTCATCGGCAGCCTGGCGCTGTACACGACGGGTGTCCTGAAGGACGACGGCAAGGACAAGACGAACGCGAGTTCGCAGACGACGCCGTCCGCCGCGCCCAGCCCCAGCGCCGCCAAGGACCCGTGCGCGAAGCCCGCCGCCGGCGCGGTCAAGACGCAGACCTGGAAGAAGGAGCCGGCGGTCACGATCGACGCGTCGGCCAAGTACACGATGACGCTCGCGACGACCTGCGGCGACATCGGCATAGCGCTCAAGGCGAAGGCCGCGCCGCACACGGTGAACTCGTTCGACTTCCTCGCCGGCAAGGGCTACTTCGACCACACCAAGTGCCACCGCCTCACCACCAACGGGATCTACGTGCTGCAGTGCGGCGACCCGACGGGCAGCGGCAGCGGCGGTCCCGGCTACACCATTCCCGACGAGAACCTGAAGGACGCCTCCCTCAAGGCGAACGTCTACCCGGCGGGCACGGTCGCGATGGCCAACACCGGGCAGCCGCACACCGGCGGCAGCCAGTTCTTCCTCGTGTACCAGGACAGTCAGCTGCCGCCGAGCTACACCCCGTTCGGCACGGTGTCGCCCGAAGGCATGAAGGTTCTGAAGAAGATCGCCGCCGCGGGCGAGAACACCGGCGGTGGCGACGGCGCCCCGAACGCGACGGTCGTGATCAACAAGGCGACGGTCACGAAGTCCTGACGACCAACCCATGGCCAGGGCGGTCAACTGCCCAATTTCGGTCGTGCGGGATGCGGACAGGCGGCCTGCCGGTCGCCTATGTTGGCCGTGACGAAACTGTGGACGATGCCCAGGGGCCGTGAGGCCCCTCGGAGGCATCATGTGGAGGAGGCGCTGTGAGCAGCGACCCGTGGGGCCGCGTCGACGAGACGGGGACCGTGTACGTGCGTACCGCCGACGGCGAGCAGGTGGTCGGTTCGTGGCAGGCAGGCTCCCCTGAGGAAGCCCTGGCCTATTTCGAGCGCAAGTACGAGGGCCTGGTTGTCGAGATCGGCCTCCTCGAGAAGCGAGTGCAGACCACCGACCTTTCGGCGAAGGACGCTCAGGTCGCGATCGACCACATCCGCGAGCAGGTGGACGCACACCACGCGGTCGGTGATCTGCAGGCGCTGCGGGAACGTCTGGACAAGCTGGTGGCGACCGTCGAGTCGCGGCGCGAGGAGCGCAGGCAGCAGCGGGCGAAGCAGTCCGACCAGGCCCGTCACGCCAAGGAGGACCTGGTCACGGAGGCGGAGCAGCTCGCGCAGTCCGACCAGTGGCGGGCCGCCGGTGAGCGGCTGCGCGCCTTGGTGGACACCTGGAAGGGGCTGCCCCGGCTGGACCGCAAGTCGGACGACGAACTGTGGCACCGGTTCTCGCACGCGCGGTCGGCGTTCTCCAAGCGCCGCAAGGCCCACTTCGCGCAGCTGGACGCGCAGCGTGAGGAGGCCCGCCGGATCAAGGAGCGGCTGGTCTCCGAGGCCGAGGGGCTGTCCGGTTCGACGGACTGGGGTCCGACCGCCGCGCGCTACCGCGAGCTGATGGCGGACTGGAAGGCCGCCGGCCGTGCCCAGCGCGAGCACGAGGACGACCTGTGGAACCGCTTCCGCGGCGCCCAGGACGTCTTCTTCGCCGCCCGCAGCTCGGTCTTCGCCGAGCGGGACGCGGAGCAGACGGAGAACCTGAAGCTCAAGGAGGAGCTGGCCGAGGAGGCCGAGAAGCTGCTCCCGATCGGCGACCTGAAGGCGGCGCGGGCCGCGTTCCGTTCGATCAACGAGCGCTGGGAGGCCATCGGCCACGTCCCGCGGGACGCCCGGCCGAAGGTCGAGGGCCGGATGCACACCGTGGAGCGGGCGATCCAGGAGTCCGAGGAGGCGGAGTGGCGCCGGACGAACCCGGAGGCACGCGCGCGTGCCGCGGGTCTCACCGGTCAGCTCCAGGGCGCCGTGGACAAGCTGAAGGCGCAGATCGAGCAGGCCCGCGCCCAGGGCAACTCGGCGAAGGCCGACAAGCTGGAGCGCGAGCTGGAGGGCCGTCAGGCGCTGCTGGACCAGGCTCTGAAGGGCCTGCACGAGTTCGGCGGCTGAGGCAGGTCCGCCCTCGGGGCGACGCAGACAGCCGAACGGCCCCCGCACCTCGCGTACGGGGGCCGTTCCGTGTTCTCGCCGCCGTTGCTACGGCCGGCGCGCCGACGTCACCCGGTACACGTCGTAGACGCCCTCGACGCCGCGTACGGCCTTCAGGACGTGCCCCAGATGCTTGGGGTCGCCCATCTCGAAGGTGAAGCGGGACGTGGCCACCCGGTCGCGGGACGTCTGGACCGCGGCGGACAGGATGTTCACGTGCTGGTCGGACAGGACGCGCGTGACGTCGGAGAGGAGCCGGGAGCGGTCCAGCGCCTCGACCTGGATGGCGACCAGGAAGACCGAGGACTGCGTGGGCGCCCACTCGACGTCGAGGATCCGTTCGGGCTCCCGGGACAGCGACTCCACGTTGACGCAGTCGTTGCGGTGAACCGATACTCCGCTGCCCCGCGTGACGAAGCCGATGATGGGGTCGCCGGGCACGGGGGTGCAGCAGCGGGCCAGCTTGACCCACACGTCGTCGACGCCCTTGACGACGACTCCCGGGTCCTGGTTGCTGCGCCGCTTGCGGCCGCGACTCCGGGACGGCGGGACCGTCTCGTCGATCTCCTCGGAGGCGGCCTCCTCGCCGCCGAGCGCCTGGACCAGTTTCTGCACGATGTTCTGCGCGGACACATGGCCCTCGCCGATCGCCGCGTACAGCGCGGAGATGTCCGAGTAGCGCATCTCGTGCGCGAGCGTCACCAGCGAGTCGCCGGTGAGGATGCGCTGGATCGGCAGGTTCTGCTTGCGCATGGCGCGGACGATGGCGTCCTTGCCCTGCTCGATCGCCTCGTCGCGGCGCTCCTTGGAGAACCATGCGCGGATCTTGTTGCGGGCGCGCGGCGACTTGACGAAGTTCAGCCAGTCCCGGGACGGCCCCGCCCCGGCGGCCTTGGAGGTGAAGACCTCCACCAGGTCGCCGTTGTCCAGGGTCGACTCCAGCGGCACGAGACGCCCGTTGACCCGGGCTCCTATCGTGCGGTGGCCGACCTCGGTGTGCACCGCGTACGAGAAGTCCACGGGCGTCGCGCCGGCCGGCAGCGCTATCACGTCGCCCTTCGGCGTGAAGACGAAGACCTCGTTGCGCGACAGGTCGAAGCGCAGGGACTCCAGGAACTCGCCGGGGTCCTCGGTCTCCTTCTGCCAGTCGAGGAGCTGGCGCAGCCAGGCCATGTCGTTGAGGTGGTCGTCCTTGCCGGTGGTCCTCGGCTGGTCCGAGCGCACCTTCGAGGCGCCGGCGACGGCCTCCTGCTTGTACTTCCAGTGCGCGGCGATGCCGTACTCGGCGCGGCGGTGCATGTCGAACGTGCGGATCTGGAGTTCGACCGGCTTGCCGTTGGGGCCGATCACCGTCGTGTGCAGCGACTGGTACATGTTGAACTTGGGCATCGCGATGTAGTCCTTGAACCGGCCGGGGACCGGATTCCATCGCGCGTGCACGGTGCCGAGCGCCGCGTAGCAGTCGCGGACGGTGTCCACGAGGACGCGGATGCCGACCAGGTCGTAGATCTCCGCGAAGTCGCGGCCGCGGACGATCATCTTCTGGTAGACGCTGTAGTAGTGCTTCGGCCGGCCGGTGACGGTCGCCTTGATACGGGCGGCCCGCAGGTCGGCCTGCACCTCGTCGGTCACTATGGCGAGGTACTCGTCGCGCTTGGGAGCCCGCTCGGCGACCAGGCGGACGATCTCGTCGTACATCTTGGGGTAGAGGATCGCGAAGGCGAGGTCCTCGAGCTCCCACTTGATGGTGTTCATGCCCAGGCGGTGGGCGAGGGGCGCATAGATCTCGAGGGTCTCGCGCGCCTTCTTCTCCTGCTTCTCCCGCTTGAGGTAGCGCATGGTCCGCATGTTGTGCAGACGGTCCGCGAGCTTGATGACCAGCACCCGCGGGTCCTTGGCCATGGCGACGACCATCTTGCGCACGGTCTCCGCCTGCGCGGCCTCGCCGAACTTCACCTTGTCCAGCTTGGTGACGCCGTCCACGAGGAGGGCGACCTGGTCGCCGAAGTCGCGGCGCAGGTCCTCGAGGCCGTACTCGGTGTCCTCGACGGTGTCGTGCAGGAGGCCCGCCATGAGGGTGGCCGGATCCATGCCCAGCTCGGCGAGGATCGTGGTCACCGCGAGGGGGTGGGTGATGTAGGGGTCGCCGCTCTTGCGCTTCTGGCCGCGGTGCCAGCGCTCGGCGACCTGGTAGGACTTCTCGATCTGGCGCAGGGTGGCCGTCTCGATCTTGGGGTCGTTGCTGCGCACTATCCGCAGCAGCGGCTCCAGGACCGGGTTGTACGGGTTCTGGCGCTGGACGCCGAGCCGGGCGAGACGGGCGCGGACGCGGTTGGAGGAGCCGGAGCGGGCGGCCTGCTGCGGGGCGGCGGTCTGACGGCCGGCGGGGGCCGCGGTCGCCCCTTCGGGCGGAGCCGACTGGGGACGGGGCTGCTCGGCCGGTCCGTCGGCGTGCCCGGAACGGTCGTGCTCGGCCGGGCCGCGACGGTCTTCCGGCGTCTGCGACGCGGGGGTGGCCGCGGGCGCCGAGGCGGACTCGGGCTTGGCGGCTGTCAGGTGCTGGGCCTCGTCTGGCAAGAGGGCTCCTCGTGCGCGATCCGGGTCCCCGGTCAGGCTCCGGAGCACCCATCGTAGCGATCCTGAGCTCCAGGATCGCCTCCAGGCCGATGTGAGGGCCGTCTACCGGTGAAACGCGAGGGGCGGGCGCCGGATTCCTCCGGCGCCCGCCCGTTCGCGTACGGCGGTGCGCAGACCGCGTTCAGATGGTGAGCAGCGCCTCCACAGGGGCCCCGCGCAGGGCCGCCTCCAGGCGGGGACGACCGTCGAGGAAGCCCAGTTCCATCAGGACCGCGACCCCGGCCACCTCGGCTCCGGCCCGGTGGATGAGCTGGATCGACGCCTCGGCGGTACCGCCGGTGGCGAGGACGTCGTCGACGATCAGCACGCGGTCGCCCGCGGTCAGGTCCTCCGCGTGCACCTCGATCTCGGCCGAGCCGTACTCCAGGTCGTAGGCCTGGCTGAGGGTCGCTCCGGGGAGCTTGCCCGCCTTGCGCACGGGGATGAAGCCGAGGCCGGCGCGGACGGCGACCGGGGCGCCCAGGATGAATCCCCGGGCTTCCAGGCCGACGATCTTGGTGGCGCCGGTGCTCGCGGCGATCTGCGCGAACGCGTCGGTGAGGGCGGTGAACGCCGCCGGGTCCGCCAGGAGCGGGGTGATGTCCTTGAACATCACGCCCGGCTCCGGGTAGTCGGCCACGTCCCGGATGCGGCTGAGGAGCAGCTCCTCGACGCCGGTCACCGTCGCTTCCCCGACGGACGGCCGCGGCCCCGGCCGCGGGAGGCGGGCTGGGCGCGCGGGCCGACGACCGCAGGCGCCGCGTCCTCGTCGTCGTAGCCGTCGGCGGGGCGCGTCTCGTCGCGCTCGCCCTCGGCCGGGGACTGGGCCCGCTTGGCGAGGACCCGCTTCTTCAGCGCCCTGTACTGCGGCTCGAGCTCCTTGAGGTCGGCGACGAGCGGCGTGGCGATGAAGATCGAGGAGTAGGCGCCCGCCGCGAGACCGACGAACAGCGACAGCGAGATGTCGTTGAGCGTGCCCGCGCCGAGGAAGCCGCCGCCGATGAACAGCAGACCCGCCACCGGCAGCAGCGCGACGACCGTGGTGTTGATGGAGCGGACCAGGGTGCCGTTGATCGAGCGGTTGGCGACCTCGCTGTAGGTGAAGCGGGTCTGCTTGGTGAGGTCCTTCGTCTGCTCCTTGAGGGAGTCGAAGACGACGACCGTGTCGTACAGCGAGTAGCCGAGGATGGTCAGCAGACCGATCACCGTGCCGGGCGTGACCTCGAAGCCGACGAGGGCGTAGATGCCGACGGTGATGGTGATGTCGTGGATCAGGGCGACGAGGGCGGCGATGGCCATGCGCCACTCAAAGGCGATCGCCAGGTAGATCACCACCAGGACCATGAAGATCGCCAGGCCCTGCCAGGCCTTGGCGGCGATCTGGTCGCCCCAGCTCGGACCGACGAGGTCGGCGTTGATGGTCTCCGGGTTGACCTTGAAGTCCTTGGCCAGGTCTTCCTTGATCTTGTCGGACTGCGCGATGTCCATGCCGGCGATCTGGATGCGCACCTTGCCGTCGTCGAGCTTCTGCACGACCGCGTCGTGGCCTGAGGCGGCCTTCGCCGCCTCCTCTGCCTGGACGACGGAGATGCTGCCGCCCTTCGCCGTCGTGAAGACGGCGCCGCCCTGGAAGTCGATGCCCATGTTCAGGCCGCGCACCGCCAGGCCGAGGATGGCCGTGATGGTGATCAGGATCGAGATGCCGTACCAGAGCTTGCGATGCCCGATGAAGTCGTAGCTGATCTCGCCACGGTGCAGCCGGGCGCCGAGGTTACCGAGTTTGGACATCGCTCAGGCTTCCTTCGTCTCGACGGGACCGGCGACAGGACCGCCGGGACGGCGGGTGCGGCGCAGCGGCGGCTGGGCACCCAGGCTCTTCGGGTCGAGGCCGGACCACTTGTGGCCGTTCGCGAAGAACTTCCGCCGAGCGATGAGCGTCATCAGCGGCTTGGTGAAGAAGAAGACCACGACCACGTCGAGGACGGTGGTCAGGCCCAGCGTGAACGCGAAGCCCTGGACCTTGCCGACCGTGACGACGAACAGCACGGCGGCGGCGAGGAACGACACGAAGTCGGAGACCAGGATGGTGCGCCGAGCCCGCGGCCAGGCACGTTCCACGGCGGGTCGCAGGGTGCGGCCCTCCCGGATCTCGTCCCGGACCCGTTCGAAGTACACGATGAACGAGTCCGCTGTGATGCCGATGGCGACGATGGCTCCGCAGACGGCCGGCAGGTTCAGCGCGAAGCCGATGGCCGGGCCGAGCAGGGCCATGAGCACGTAGGTGAGGGCCGCCGAGACCAGCAGCGAGGCGAGCGCGACCAGCGCCAGACCGCGGTAGTACGCCACCAGGTAGATGACGACCAGGCCGAGGCCGATGGCGCCCGCGAGCAGACCCGCGTGCAGCTGGTCGGTGCCGAGCGCCGCCGTCACGGTGTTCGAGCTGAGTTCCTGGAAGGAGAGCGGGAGCGCGCCGTAGGACAGCATGTTGGCGAGGCCCTGGGCCTCCTCCTGCTTGAAGCTGCCGGAGATCTGGGCCTGGCCGCCGGTGATCGCGCTCTGCACGAACGGGCTGGAGACGACGTCGCCGTCGAGCACGATGCCGAACTCGTTCTGCGGCTGCTGGTTCTGCGCGAGCTTGCCCGTGATGTCGGCGAACTTCTTGCCGCCCGACTTGGTGAAGGTCATGTTGACCTGCCAGCCGGCGGCGCCCTGCGTGTCGAACGTGGCCTGGGCCTTCTTGACGTCGGTGCCGTCGACCGCGGCCGGGCCGAGCAGGTACTTGTACCAGACCTTGTCGATCTCACCGCAGGCGACGGTCGTGTCCTCGGGCTTGACGCCCTCGGCGACCTTGCGGCGCGCCTCGGGGTCGGTGCAGTCCAGGGCCGCGTACTTGGCCTGGAGCGCGGTGGCCTCTGCGGAGGGGGTGCCGCCACCGGAGGCCGACGGGCTGGGGGACGCCTTCGCTTTGGCGCCGGCCGGAGCCGACGGGGTGGCGTCGGCCTTGAGCGCGTCGGTGACGGCGCGGCCCTGCGAGGTGGCCGACGCCGAGGGGGACGAGGACGAGGTCGCCTTCTCACCCTTGGCGGAGGCGCTCGCCGAGGGGCTGGGCGACGCGCTCGACGAGCCGCTCGGGGACGCGCTCGGCTTGGGGGCGGCGGAGCCGGTGGCCTCCTGGGCCAGGACCGGACGGAAGTACAGCTTGGCGGTGGTGCCGACCTGCTTGCGTGCTTCCGCGGAGTTGGTGCCCTTGGGGATGTTGACGATGATGTTGCGGTCGCCCTGGGTCTGCACCTCCGCCTCGGAGACGCCCAGCCCGTTGACACGGCGGTTCATGATGTCGACCGCGGTGTCCATGTTGGCCTTGTTGATCGCGGATCCCTGGTCGGCCTTCGCCTCCAGCATGATGCTGGTACCGCCGGCAAGGTCGATGCCGAGACGCGGAGTGGTGTGACCGGAGGCGAACATGCCTCCGGTGAGCCCCACGATGGCGATCAGGATCAGGGCCAGCGAGCGCCCTGGCTTGCTCTGGGCACTCGCACTCCGGCCCTTCTTGGGTGCTGCCACCTTCTCGTACTCCCTCTCGGGCCGCCTTGCGCCGGGTCAGCGCGGCGGCGGCCATGACATGGTGTGGGATCCCCTGGCGAGATGCGCGCGCCCCGGCGCGGGCGGGTGTGCACCCTGAGCGCCGGGGTCGTGGCTACTTCTTCGCGTCGGAGTCGCCCTCGGGCTTCTTCGGCTCCTCGCCGGCCTCGGCCTGCTCGGCGTCGGCGGCCTTCTCCCGGACCTCGTCGGTCTCGTCCTTCTTGCCGAGGTCGACGGCCTTGTCGTCGGAGGCGGCAGCTTCGTCGACGGAGTCGTCGGTCCCGGTGGACTCGGCGAGGGAGGAGGCGTCGTCCGGGACGACGTCGGAGTCGGACTTCAGGTCGTGCTCGATGCCGTGCACGATGCGGTTGTACTCGTCGTCGGTCAGGACGGCGCCGATCGCGTTCTTCGCGAAGAGGAGTTCCACGCCCGGTCCGGCGTCCAGGAGAATCGTGTCGTCGTTGACCTCCTTGACCGTCGCGTACATGCCCCCGATCGTGCGGACACCACTGCCGGGCTGCAGTTCGTTGCGCATGGCGGCGGCCTGCTGCTGCTTCTTCTTGGCCGACCGGGTCATCAGGAACATGGCCCCGATGAGCACGATGAACGGGAGGAGGGTCAAAGGACTCACGGGTCGGAACTTCCTTCAAACGACCGCGGCGGTTGAGCGGCCTCATGGATGGGGGTTGTGTGCTGCCGACTAGGGCGGCATCGGCGGAGTCTAAGCGAGTCCGCGCGCATGGAACAACGCTCAGCATGGCACCTGGGTTCCTGACCCGGCCAATGTCCTCGCCGAAGCCCCGGCGTCACGTCCCGAACAGGTCCTGCTGCCCGCTTCCCTGACCCGGGGGCCGAGGCGGCGTGAGGCCGAGGTGTGTCCAGGCGGCCGGAGTCGCCACCCGACCGCGCGGTGTGCGGGCGAGCAGCCCCTCCCGGACGAGGAAGGGTTCGGCCACCTCCTCCACTGTCTCACGCTCCTCCCCTACGGCGACGGCCAGCGTGGACAGGCCGACCGGGCCGCCGCCGAACAGTTTCAGCAGGGCTTCCAGGACTCCCCGGTCCAGGCGGTCCAGCCCCCGCTCGTCCACCTCGTAGACCTGCAGCGCCGCCGCGGCGATCTCGCGGGTGACGCTTCCATCGGCCTTGACCTGCGCGTAGTCGCGGACGCGGCGCAGCAGACGGTTGGCGATACGGGGCGTGGCGGGGGGGGGGGGCGCGCGCGCGGCCGCGAGCCCCCGGGGGGGTGCGAAGGGGAGCAGGTCGGGCGCGCGGGGGGGGAAGCGGAGCAGGGCGCCCCGCCGGGGGAACAACATGTGGGCGG
>NZ_JBEPBI010000216.1:0-13228 GCF_040299045.1 Streptomyces sp. NPDC001027 | reverse complement strand
CAACAACCACCCCCCCCCCCCATTTTTTTTTTTTTTTTTTTTTTTTTTTTTTTCTGGTGTTTCGACTTCCTTTTTCGGGCGGGGGGGGGGGGGCGCGGGCGGGGACCCCCCCCCCCCCCCCGCCGCTGCTCACCCGCCGGGCGCCGGAAGGTCCTGTTCGGCCCAGATGCACTTGCCGTCGTCGAGGTAGCGGGTGCCCCAGCGCCGGGAGAGGGCGGCGATCAGGTGCAGACCGCGGCCGCCCTCGTCGGTCGACCCGGCCCGGCGGATGCGCGGGGTGGTCAGACTGCCGTCGTACACCTCGCAGATCAGTGACCGGCTGCGCAGCAGGCGCAGGACGATGGGGCCTTTGGCGTGTCTGATGACATTGCCGACCATCTCGCTGACGATCAGTTCGGTGGTCATCACCAGATCGTCCAGTCCCCATGCGGCCAGTTGCCGGCGGACGCACTCCCGGGCCTGGCCGGCTGCCCGGGGATCGTCGGCAAGGCCGCACGTGGCGATGTCCTGGGCGGCGGTGCACCGGGCGTGGGCGATGAGCAGCGCCGCGTCGTCGTTCGTGTCCTCCTGAAGGGGGAGGAGGGCGGAGACGATGATGTCGCAGAGGTCTTCCAGCCGCTCGTGGCCGCCGTCCTCGTGGCTCGGGGAGAAGTACCCCCTCTCTGTCGTGGCGCCGCTCAGCGTCCGCCTGAGCTCGCTGAGCCCCTGATCGACGTCCCGGGCGGCGGACTCCACCAGACCGTCGGTCCAGAGCACCACCAGGCTCTCCTCGGGAAGACTCAACCGGTGAGTGCTGAAAGGCGGGTTCGCGGCGCCCAGAGGCGGATCGCCGTCCACGTCGGGGGAGTGCAGCGTGCCGTCGGGACGGACGACGAGCGGCGGGGGATGGCCGGCAGTCGAGTACGTCAGGGTCCGGGCGACGGGGTCGAACACGGAGTACAGGCAGGTTGCGTAGGAGTCCTCGCCGAGGTCGCTGACGATGTCGTTGAGGTGGTGGAGGAGTTCGTCCGGGGCGATTTCGAGGTCGGCGAGGGTGCGCACCGCCGTGCGCAGCCGGCCCATGGTGGCGGCTTCGGTGATTCCGTGGCCCATGACGTCGCCGATCACCATGGCGACGCGATCCGCGGACAGCGGGATCACGTCGTACCAGTCGCCGCCCACTTCCGTGCCGTGGCCGGCCGGCAGGTAACGGGCGGCTGCCCGGACGGACGCGAGTCGAGGCAGCTCACGGGGCAGCAGGCCGCGCTGGAGTTCCTGTGCGCGGGTGTGTTCCACGTCGTACAGCCGGGCCCGTTCGAGAGCCTGGGCGACCAGGCCGCTCAGCGCGGTGAGCAGGGTGCGTTCGTCGTCGGGGAAGGAGCGCGACCGGGCGAAGGCGACGAAGCAGCAGCCTATGTCCCGCCCTGACGCGATGAGCGGGAGCAGGGCCCAGGCGTTGTTCGTCGAGGCGGCGGCCAGGCTGCTCAGCCGGGGAAAGGACTCGATGAACTCCGCGGTCGACTCCAGGAACCGAGGCGTGCGCGCGCTGAGCGTCTCGGCGGCGACCAGGTCGATCGCCCTCTTCTCGGTGGCTGCCAGCCGCAAGGCCTCCGGATATCCCGCCGCGCCCGCGATGTGCAGGTGGTCGCCGCCGAGGATCTCCACCAACAGCCGGTCGGCCCCGAGCGGCGGCAGAACCCGCTCGGCGACCACCCGCACCACGTCCTCGGAGGTGACGGCTTCGGACAGGGCCGCGGTCAGTTCTTCCATCCGGACGGTCCGTGCGGCGGCCAGCGCGGCGCCGGAGACGGCGCTGCCCACGCTCAGCGCCTCGTCCGCCGCTCCGCCCACGCCCTGAAGGTCCTCGTCCGTCACGTCGACGAGGTGGACGGCCATGCCCTGGCCGGACCGCGCGGGGACGCAGCGCAGGCGGAAACGCCGTCGGCCGCTCGGCCAGGGGAGTGCGAAGCTGAGGGTCCTGCCCTCTCGGGCCGCGCGTCGGCATGCGTTCTCCAGGCCGGGTACGGCGCCGAGGGGACCGTCCCACACAAGGCCGCCGATCAGTCGGCGGTCCATGCCGAGGACCTGTTCCGCCTCCTCGTTGACGAAGGCGGTGCGCCAGTCCTCGGAGACGATCAGGAGCCCCTCGCGCATGGTCTGCAGGGTCTGCATTCCACGGCTGGGCGGCTCCGGCATCCGGCCGGCCCACCACAACGCGCCCACCACCAGGTCGGACGCACCGTGTCTGCCTCGCACCAGGCGTCCGCGGGCCCGCGCCCGGGAGAGCGTGCCGTCGTCCTGCCGCAGGAGGTACTCCGTGTCGTAGGGGGCTCCGAGAGCGATCGCCGTACGGACGTCGGTGATGACCCTCCGCCAGCCGGCGGGGTCACCCCGTGCGCGCGGAGCGTGGCCCGCCGGGTCTGCGATCAGTTCGCCGAACGCGAGGGAGCCGCTGTCGACGTCGAATTCCCAGTCGCGGAAGGGAACCGTCCGCAGCAGGCGGTCGAGGGAGGAGTCGATCAAGGGCGGCGCAGCGGCCGGCTGTCCCTGGGGCGCGGTGCTGTGCCCGTTCTCCTTCTCCAGTTGCAGGGCGGCCCAGTCCGCCACCTCTTGAAGACTGGCACGGTGCGCCGAGTCCGGTTCACCGGGCGTCGTGGTGAGGACGGAGAGCGCCCCGATGGGGCCGTCGGCGCTGAGCAACGGCACCGCAGCCAACCCGAAGACCGTGCTCCCCGTCCCGCTGCCGGCGGCCCAGGCGAAGGAGCCTGTCCGCATCGCCCGGGCGAACGCCCCGTAGCTGGGCAGCGTCGTCCGTGATCCGACGCCCTGCCCGCACGCGGCCACCACCCGCAGTCGGCCGGGTTCGGGGCCGCGCCAGTGGACGAGGCTTCCGGCGCCGTCGAGGAAGGCGGCGGCCCGACGCATGGCGAGCCGCAGCACCTGGGCTCCGTCGAGTTCCTCGTCCTGGGCCACGGGCAGCCCCAGCCGCACCGGTTCTGTGCCTTCGGTGTGGTTCCCGGGCCCGGTAGCTGTACCCGACACCCTGCCTCCTGCTGTGTCGGTTGCGACCGCGGAGCGGTGCCGATCCGAAAGCTGCGAGGAACCCGTCCGCGTGTGCCGTTGGCCTTCACCGTAACGCCTGGGGGAATGCGGCGCTGGCTGTGACCGGCCCGTTCTGGACTGTTCATACGGAGAGTGACGACGGGGACGTCAGGGCGGGCCGCTGCGAGGTATGAGCCCGCCATGAAGGCAGGGCCTCTCGGCGGGAAAACCGACAGGCCCTGCTTCGATCAGCGTGAGCGCGCGGATCAGAAGGGGCTGCACACCGTTCCGTCGCGGTTGCAGTCCCACGGTGCGTCGGCTTGCGCGCTGCCCTTGTCCGTCGTCAGGGCGCCGACGATGATGCCGCTGAGCGCGGCGACCACGGTCAGTCCCGCGGTGAGCCGCTTGAGGCGGCGCGATCCATTGTGTCGAGAAGAGCTCATGGAGACATCCCTTGTCCGGCAACGGTGTGCGTCGAGCCCGCAGAGAGTGATCGTGTTCGGGCCCGACCTCACTGTAGGAGCCGGTTCCCCGGCGCCCCCGGTACCCGGGAAGCGAATCGGGGGACGGCGCTTGCTACCGGGGTACTACGGCCCCTCGTCCAGAAGACCGAAGGCGTCGGTGCGTGCAGGGCCGGGCCGTTCGAACCGGGGCCATGACCCGACCGAGGAGGGGGACGTGCGCGGCCGTGCGCCCCCGGCCGTCGCGCTTGGTTACTATGCTCACTTCATGCCGGGAGCCGGAGGCGAGAGGCGCACAGCCTTGAAGCTGGCCGTGGAATATGAGGTCAATGACTTGGGGGGCCTTCGAAGATGTTGAGAGAGGTCGCCGCAACTCGCTATGTCACACCCCTGCGGTCGGGCGGCTCCGTGCCCGGCGTCGTGGAGGCCGACGACCTCGGCACCTACGTCGTGAAGTTCACCGGCTCCGCGCAGGGCCGCAAGGCCCTGGTCGCCGAGGTGATCGTCGGCGAGCTGGCGCGCGCCCTCGGACTGCGCTTCCCCGAACTGGTCCTGGTGCACTTCGACCCGGCGCTCGCGTCGCACGAACCGCATCAGGAAGTGCGCGACCTCCTCGACGCCAGCCACGGCCTGAACCTCGGCATGGATCTGCTGCCGGGCGCGCGGGACTTCACCCCGCAGGCCGCCGAGTCCTTCGCCGTGGACCCCCTGGAGGCCGGCCGGATCGTCTGGCTCGACGCCCTGACCGTCAACGTCGACCGTACGGTCCACAGCTCCAACCTGATGCTGTGGCCCACGTTCGGGACCGTGCCGCCGCGGCTGTGGCTGATCGACCACGGGGCGGCCCTCGTCTTCCACCACCGCTGGGACGCGTCCGCGCCGGAGCGGGCCTACGACTTCCGCCACCACGCCCTGGGCCGCTACGCCCCCGACACCCGCGCCGCCGACGTCGAGCTGGCCCCCCGGGTCACCGAGGAGCTGCTGCGCACGATCGTGGCGGAGGTCCCGGACGCCTGGCTGGACGGCGAGGAGGGCTTCGCGACGCCGGACGCCCTCCGGGAGGCGTACGTGCGCTACCTCCACGCGCGCGTGACGGCCTCCGCGGCCTGGCTGCCCACCGGCTTCCCCACCCGGGAGGAACTCGCCGCCGAGGAGGCCCAGCGGGCGGCGAAGACCCGTCAGGGCCGCCCGAGTTGGCTCAAACAGGTCCCCGACCTGCACGGCGAGCCGGCGGCGGAACAGGATTGGTCGGTGCACCTCGGATGAGCCACGCCGTACAGATCGAGTACTGCACCCAGTGCCGCTGGCTGCCCCGCGCGGCGTGGCTGGCACAGGAGTTGCTGACGACCTTCGAGACGGAGCTCGCGGAGCTGTCGCTGAAGCCCGGCACGGGCGGCGTGTTCGTCGTCCGGGTCGACGGCGAGGTCGTCTGGGACCGCCGTGCGCAGGGCTTCCCGGAGCCCACGGCGGTGAAGCGGCTGGTGCGCGACCGAGTGGCCCCGGGACGGACCCTGGGCCACTCGGACCGTCCGGACGTCAGCCCCTGAGCTGCTCGTAGGCCGGCAGGGTGAGGAAGTCCGCGTAGTCCTCGTCGAGCGCGACCGTCAGCAGCAGGTCGTGCGCCTGCTGCCAGTGGCCGGCCGCGAACGCGTCCTCGCCGATCTCGTCGCGGATCGCGGCGAGTTCCCCGGCGGCGACCTTGCGGGCCAGCTCGGGGGTGGCCTTCTCGCCGTTCTCGAACTCCACCCCGGCGTTGATCCACTGCCAGATCTGCGAGCGGGAGATCTCGGCGGTCGCGGCGTCCTCCATGAGGTTGAAGATGGCGACCGCGCCCAGGCCGCGCAGCCACGCCTCGATGTAACGGATGCCCACCTGCACGGCGTTGACCAGTCCGGGGTAGGTGGGCCTGGCGTCGAGCGAGTCGACGGCGATCAGGTCGGCGGCCTCGACGTGGACGTCCTCGCGCAGCCGGTGCTTCTGGTTCGGCCGGTCGCCGAGGACCCTGTCGAAGGACTCCATGGCGATCGGCACCAGGTCCGGGTGGGCCACCCACGAGCCGTCGAACCCGTCGTTCGCCTCGCGGTCCTTGTCGGCCTTGACCTTCTCGAAGGCGACCTTGTTGACCTCGGCGTCGCGGCGGGAGGGGATGAACGCGGCCATGCCGCCGATGGCGTGCGCGCCGCGCCGGTGGCAGGTGCGCACGAGCAGTTCGGTGTAGGCGCGCATGAACGGGGCGGTCATCGTCACGGCGTTGCGGTCCGGCAGGACGAACCTGGGCCCGCCGTCACGGAAGTTCTTGACGATGGAGAACAGGTAGTCCCAGCGGCCCGCGTTCAGCCCCGAGGCGTGGTCGCGCAGTTCGTAGAGGATCTCCTCCATCTCGTACGCGGCCGTGATCGTCTCGATGAGCACGGTGGCGCGCACGGCGCCCTGCGGGATGCCGACGTGGTCCTGGGCGAAGACGAACACGTCGTTCCAGAGGCGGGCCTCCAGGTGCGACTCCGTCTTCGGGAGGTAGAAGTACGGGCCCTTGCCGAGGTCGAGGAGACGCCGGGCGTTGTGGAAGAAGTACAGGCCGAAGTCGACGAGGGCGCCGGGCACGGAGCGGCCGTCGGCGTCGACGAGGTGACGCTCGTCGAGGTGCCAGCCGCGCGGCCGCATCACGACGGTGGCGAGCTCGCCGTTCTCCTTCAGCGCGTACGACTTGCCGGACGCCGGGTCGGTGAAGTCGATGGCGCGCGTGTAGGCGTCGGCCAGGTTGACCTGACCGAGGACGACGTTCTCCCAGGTCGGCGCGGAGGCGTCCTCGAAGTCGGCGAGCCAGACCCGGGCCCCGGAGTTGAGGGCGTTGATCGTCATCTTGCGGTCGGTGGGGCCGGTGATCTCGACCCGGCGGTCGTCCAGGGCCGCGGGGGCGGGCGCCACCCGCCAGGAGTCGTCCGCGCGGATCGCGGCCGTCTCCGGGAGGAAGTCGAGGGTGCACGTGCGGGCGATCTCGGCGCGGCGCTCCGTGCGGCGGACGAGGAGCTCGTCGCGCCGCGGTGTGAACCGCCGGTGCAGTTCGGCCACGAAGGCGAGCGCCGGCTCGGTGAGGACCTCCTCCTGCCGCGGCAGGGGCTCGGCGTCGACGATGGCCAGCGGGGACGGCGCTGGTGCGGACATGAGCGGTCACTTCCTTCAGCGGTGGCACCGGGTGCCAGGCGAACCGGGTACGGCGAGCGAGGCGCCGGACGGGCCAAGCCCTTCTGGACAGTGGATACTAGTTTCCTCATCGTGGAAGTTCAATGGTTTGTTGACGTCGAGAGTCTCCTTGTCGAGGCACAGTGGCGCTCGGTGCCAGGGGGCTCACTCGAGGTGGGCGAGATCCTCCGGCGTGTCGATGTCGAACGGCCGGGCCACGTCGCCGCACTCGACGAGGGCGAGGGCCTCCCGGTGCGCGCTCAGATAGGCGCGCGCCCCCCGGTCGCCGGTCGCGGTCGCGGCGACGCCGGCCCAGTGACGGGAGCCGAGCAGGACCGGATGGCCGCGCTCGCCGTCGTAGGCGGCCGACACGAGCGAGGACTCGCCCTCGTACGCCGCGAGCACCCGCGCCACCGCCTGCGGACCGATGCCGGGCTGGTCGACGAGGAGGACCAGCGCCGCCCGCGCGCCGACCTCCCCGGTGCGCGCGCCGGCCGCCGAAGGGCCGTCGGGGGAGGCCGGTCGGGGCAGCGAGGCGAGGCCGGCGCGCAGTGACGTGCCCATCCCCTCGGCCCAGTCGGGGTTGTCCACCAGCACGCAGCCCTCGAGCCGGGCCCGCTCCCGTACGGCGCCGGCGGCGGCTCCGAGCACCACGTGCACGCGCGTGCAGCCCGCCGCGCGCAGCGTGCGCACCGCGTGCTCCACGAGCGGGCGTCCCCGGTGTTCGAGCAGGGCCTTGGGCCGCCCTCCGAGCCTTCGCCCCCCGCCCGCCGCGAGGACCAGGCCCACGACCTGCTCCCCGGCGCGCGTCCCGCCCCCGTGTTCCGTGTGCGTCATGCGTCCTGCATACCTGACGCGGCGTCGGACACATGGTCTCCGGAGGCTGAATTTCGGTCCGCGCTGTGGCGCACCCGGCAGGGGGTGGCGTTTACTGGCCCGCGCGTCCCCCGGCGTACGACCGGCGCCACGGGGAGGCGGGGGCGGGAAGGCGCGCACTCGTGCCCGGCGGGGCGCGAGGGGGGAGAGCTGTGTTGCGGAGCTTGGGGCAGAGGGCAGTGACCGGCAGCGACGAGGACCCGAGAGTGACGGAACTGCGGGCCGCGGTGTCCCGGCTCCGTCGCGAACTCGCCGCGCACCCGGCGGAGTTCCCCGACCGGGTCATCGCCGAGGACGAACTCGCCGCGCTCGCCGCGATGGCGGCCCACGGCGTCCCTGAGGTGGCGCGGTTACGCCGTTCCCTGCTGCTGATCGCCGGCGCCATCGGCTCGGTGAGCGCGCTGGCCCGCGGCCTGGCCGACGTGCGCTGTGCCGTGGAACTGTTCGGGCGCAGCCCGCGCGGCTGACCCGCGGCAGCAGGATCCGGCGCGGCGTGGGTCAGCCGATCGCGGCGCCCGAGCTGGTCAGGGCCTGCGACAGCTCCGCAGCCACCTGCTGGAGCACCGGCACGATCTTCTCCGTGGCCTCCTCCGTGACGCGGCCCGCCGGGCCGGAGATGGAGACGGCCGCGGCGGTGGGGGAGTCGGGCACGCACACCGCCAGGCAGCGGACGCCGATCTCCTGTTCGTTGTCGTCGACGGCGAAACCGGCCCGCCGGACGTCCGCCAGCGCCGCCAGGAAGCCCTCCGGCGTGGTGATCGTCCTGTCCGTGGCGGCGGGCATGCCGGTGCGGGCGAGCAGGGCGCGCACCTCGTCGTCGGGGAAGGCCGCCAGCAGGGCCTTGCCGACGCCGGTGCTGTGCGGCAGGACCCGGCGTCCGACCTCGGTGAACATCCGCATCGAGTGCTTGGACGGCACCTGCGCCACGTACACGATCTCGTCGCCGTCGAGCAGCGCCATGTTCGCCGTCTCGCCGGTCTCCTCGACGAGACGGGCCAGATAGGGGCGGGCCCAGGTGCCCAGCAGCCGCGAGGCCGACTCGCCGAGCCGGATCAGCCGGGGGCCCAGCGCGTAGCGGCGGTTGGCCTGCTGGCGGACATAGCCGCAGGCCACCAGGGTGCGCATGAGGCGGTGGATGGTGGGCAGCGGCAGCCCGCTCGTCGCGGACAGCTCGCTCAGGCCGACCTCGCCTCCCGCGTCCGCCATCCGCTCGAGCAGGTCGAAGGCGCGCTCGAGTGACTGGACCCCTCCGCCTGCGGACCTGGCGGAGTCGGTGGTGCTGGCGCTCGACGTCGGCACGGCGCGTCCTTTCGCTACGGGCGGGGCTGAAGCCTACCCGTCGGTCGGTTGACTCCCGGCTTGTGCGTAGCTACGTTCTGCTGCATGGAATTGTCATTCCGCTTTGTGGAAATGTCCAGGGTGATGGCGAAGGGTGCGCCGAGGGGGAATGTGCCTCTTGACGGCGCGGGGGCGGGAGTGAAGACTCCTTCAACAGAACGTTGAATTCCGTTACGTGAAGGTTTCTGAACGTTTCTGACAGCTGACCGGAGTGCACGGAAGAGAGGGGTCCGGGTGTCCGAGGCCGAACTGATGCTGCGCTCGACACGCGTCGTCACTCCCGACGGGACGCGCCCCGCGGCGGTCACGGTGGCGGACGGCACGATCACGGCCGTCCTGCCGTACGACGCCCCCGTCCCCGAGGGCGCACGCCTGGAGGACTTCGGCGACGACGTCCTGCTGCCCGGCCTGGTCGACACGCATGTGCACGTCAACGATCCCGGCCGCACCCACTGGGAGGGCTTCTGGACCGCCACCCGCGCCGCGGCGGCCGGCGGCATCACCACCCTCGTCGACATGCCCCTGAACTCCCTGCCGCCGACCACGACGGTCGAACACCTCCGCGTCAAGCGGGAGGTCGCCGTGGACAAGGCGCACATCGACGTCGGCTTCTGGGGCGGCGCCCTGCCCGACAACGTCAAGGACCTGCGGCCGCTGCACGACAGCGGGGTCTTCGGCTTCAAGGCGTTCCTCTCCCCGTCGGGCGTGGAGGAGTTCCCGCACCTCGACCAGGGCGCCCTGGCCCGCTCCCTGGCGGAGATCGCCGGCTTCGACGGCCTGCTGATCGTGCACGCGGAGGACCCGCACCACCTGGACGCGGCCCCGCAGGCGGGCGGCCCCCGGTACGCCGACTTCCTCGCCAGCCGGCCGCGCGGCGCCGAGGACACCGCCGTCGCCCACCTCGTCGCCCAGGCCCGGCGGCTCGACGCCCGCGTGCACGTCCTGCACCTCTCCTCCAGCGACGCGCTCCCGCTGATCGCCGCCGCCCGGGCCGACGGCGTCCGGATCACCGTCGAGACCTGCCCGCACTATCTGACCCTGACCGCCGAGGAAGTGCCGGACGGGGCCAGCGAGTTCAAGTGCTGCCCGCCCATCCGCGAGTCCGCCAACCAGGACCTGCTCTGGCAGGCCCTCGCCGACGGCACGATCGACTGCGTGGTCACCGACCACTCGCCGTCCACCGCCGACCTCAAGACCGACGACTTCGCGACCGCGTGGGGCGGCATCTCCGGACTGCAGCTCAGCCTCTCGGCGGTCTGGACCGAGGCGCGCAGACGGGGGCACGGCATCGAGGACGTCGTGCGGTGGATGTCCACGCGCACGGCCGCCCTCGTGAACCTCGACCGCAAGGGCGCGATCGAGGCGGGCCGCGACGCCGACTTCGCCGTTCTCGCCCCCGACGAGACCTTCACCGTCGACCCGGCGGCGCTCCAGCACCGCAACCGCGTCACGGCGTACGCCGGGAGAACCCTCCACGGCGTCGTGAAGTCCACCTGGCTGCGCGGCGAATGCATCGTCGCCGACGGCGAGTTCACCGAGCCGAAGGGCCGGCTGCTCACCCGCAGCCCCTGACGCCGACGCCGCAGGACGCCCGCACCCGCACCCGCACCGCGACCCCGCACCCGCGACCCCGCACCCGCGACCCCGCGGCGGCCGACTCCCGAAAGGCAGATCTGATCACCGTGACGGCGACGACGAGTTTCACCGGCGACGCGAACCCCTACGCGGGCGGCGACCCGTACGCGGACTACCGCACCGCCGACTTCCCCTTCACCCGGCACGTCGACCTGGCCGACCGGCGGCTCGGCGGCGCGGTCGTCGCCGCCAACGACGAGTTCTTCGCCCAGCGCGAGAACCTCCTGCTGCCCGGGCCGGCCGAGTTCGACCCGGAGCACTTCGGGCACAAGGGCAAGATCATGGACGGCTGGGAGACCCGCCGCCGCCGCGGCGCCTCCGCCGACCATCCGTGGCCGACCGCCGACGACCACGACTGGGCGCTCGTGCGTCTCGGGACGCCCGGCGTGATCCGGGGCATCGTCGTCGACACGGCCCACTTCCGCGGCAACCACCCGCAGGCGGTGTCGGTCGAGGGCGCGTCCGTGGCGGGCTCGCCGTCACCCGAGGAACTCCTCGGCGACGACGTGAAGTGGACGACGCTGGTCCCGCGCACGCCGGTCGGCGGCCACGCGGCGAACGGCTTCTCCGTGGCGACCGAGCAGCGCTTCACGCACCTGCGGGTCAACCAGCATCCCGACGGCGGCATCGCCCGCCTCCGCGTGTACGGCGAGGTCGTCCCCGACCCCGGGTGGCTGGCGGTGCTCGGCGCCTTCGACGTGGTCGCCCTGGAGAACGGCGGCCGGGTCGAGGACGCCTCCGACCTCTTCTACTCGCCGGCCTCCCACACCATCCAGCCGGGCCGCTCCCGCAAGATGGACGACGGCTGGGAGACCCGCCGCCGCCGCGACCGCGGCCACGACTGGATCCGCTACCGGCTCGCCGCCCAGGCGCGGATCCGCGCGCTGGAGATCGACACCGCGTACCTGAAGGGCAACAGCGCCGGCTGGGCCTCGGTGTCGGTCAGGGACGGCGACGACGGCGCGTGGACGGAGATCCTGCCGCGCACCCGCCTGCAGCCCGACGCCGTCCACCGCTTCGTCCTGCCGGAGCCCGCCGTCGGCACGCACGCGCGCGTGGACATCTATCCGGACGGCGGCATCTCCCGGCTGCGCCTGTTCGGCTCGCTGACGGAGGAGGGCGCGGCCCGCCTCACGGCCCGTCACCAGGAGCTGGGCGGCTGACCGGACCGTCCTCGCAGGCCCCCGGAGGCCGCGAGGACCGCCGCCGGGACGCCCGGTCAGTCGGATCCCCGGCTCTCCCCGGCGGCGAACAGCGCGAACGCCAGCACGAGCAGCGCGACGCTCGCGTACACCTCGTGGCCGTCGAGGAAGCCGATCCGCTGCACGAGGCCGACATGCCAGTCGGCGAACTCGTGCAGCAGCCCGAGGACGCCCTGCACCAGCGCGAAGAATCCGAGCAGACCCAGCAGTTCCTTCATGTCCCCGACCCTCGCCCCGCGGATCCCGCCCACGCCATCGGCCGCCGGACGGCGCCCGCGCGACACAGGGCGCGCAACCGGCCGGACGGCCGCCGCCGAAAGAAGGCGGCGGCGCGACTTAGGTCGACCGTCGTCGTCCATCGGTGGACGATCGCCGTCGGCGGGGAGGTGGCCGGGCCGCTTCCTGCGTAGATTCGTGGCCCATGAGGGCAGACGAGGGCAGCGCGCCGGCGCCCGGCTTCACGGGCCCCCGATGGCTGTGGCCGTCGGCGGTCGTCGCCGAGCTCGACCCGGACGCCGAGCCCCGCGGAGCACGGCGCCGGCGCACCGCACGCGACTGGGTCGTCGACTTCTCCTGCTTCCTCCTGGCCGTCCTCGTCGGCCTGGCGGTCGTGGACGCCATGCCGGGCGAGCGCGACCTGCCGCCCGCCGTCGCGGTGGCCGACCAGATCCTGGGCGCCCTCGCCTGCGCGGCGGTGTGGCTGCGCCGCCGGTGGCCGCTCGCCCTGGCCGTCGTGCTGGTCCCGCTCGGAATCCTGTCGACCTCCTCGTCCGGCGCGCTCGTCGTCGCCCTCTTCACGCTCGCCGTGCACCGGCCGTTCCGCTACGCGGCCTGGGTGGGCGGCGCCGAGCTCGCGCTGACCCCGCTGGTCGTCCTGGTGCGTCCGGACCCGGACCTGGCGTACACGCCGTCGGTGGTGTGGAGCGTGCTGATCACCGTCACGATTCTCGGCTGGGGCATGTTCGTGCGCTCGAAGCGGCAGCTGATGCTGAGCCTGCGCGACCGGGCGCAGCGCGCCGAGACGGAGGCCCGGCTGCGCGCCGAGCAGGCGCAGCGGCTGGCCCGCGAGGCCATCGCCCGCGAGATGCACGACGTGCTCGCCCATCGGCTCACCCTGCTCAGCGTGCACGCGGGCGGACTGGAGTTCCGTCCCGACGCGCCCCGCGAGGAGATCGCCCGGGCGGCCGGCGTCATCCGGGAGAGCGCCCACGAGGCCCTCCAGGACCTGCGGGAGATCATCGGCGTTCTGCGGGCCGGCGAGCCCGACGACGGAGGCCGGCCCCAGCCCACGCTCGCCGGGCTGGACACGCTGGTCGCCGAGTCGCGCGGGGCGGGCATGAAGGTCGCCCTCGACCAGCGCGTCGCCGAGGCCGCCGCGGTCCCCGCCTCCGTCGGCCGTACTGCCTACCGCATCGTCCAGGAGGGGCTGACCAACGCCCGCAAGCACGCCCCGGGCGCTGAGGTCGCGGTCACCGTCTCCGGCGGCCCCGGCGACGGCATCGCCGTCGGCGTGCG
>NZ_JBEPBI010000215.1:0-13313 GCF_040299045.1 Streptomyces sp. NPDC001027 | reverse complement strand
GACGGAGGAACTCCCACTCCTCATCGGACAGTTCATGGCGACGTATCACCCGACCATGATCCACCACTCAAGATCAATTGAAGACACGACCTAGGCCAGCGCCCGGGCAAGGTAGGGGTTGGCCGTCGCCGGCACCGGGAGGCCCAGCATGGCGGTGGCTGCCACAAGGGTGTCGGCGTAGGAGTTGACGGCCCGGCGGACGTTGGGGGCGTCCAGGCCCGACCCCGTCGCAAGGCGGTCGAGATCGATGTACGCGGAACGGATGACCTCGATCCGGCGGTACACGGTCCAGTCCTTCTCCGAGTCCCTGGTGTACTCCGGCGCCAGCCGCCGTTGCCACCGGAGGAACATCCGCTCCCTGATCTCCGGTCTCGTGGGCGTCAGGTGCATGTGCCGGACCAGGTCGTAGAGCGGATCGCCGACCAGAGCCATCTCCCAGTCGATGATCGTCAGTGCCAGGGCATCGTCGCGGCGCACCAGGTTCCAGGGGTTGAGGTCGCCGTGCAGCAGCGCCGGCGCCCGACGGCTCACCCGGTGGCGGAAGAGGATCTCCCGAAGACGCTGTTCGTCGGGCAGCCCCAGCGTGCGAGCCAGTTGCAGCGACTTCTTCGGCAGGTCCCGGACCAGACCGACCAGTTGTTCCTTCAGCCACTCGCAGAAATCGACCTGCCCGGCCTGCGGATCGATCAACACATGGTCCACGCGGGTCAGTTCGCACAGCTGGTCGACGAGCGCGTCCGCCTCGTGCGGCCGCAGGCCGTTCACCGGGTGGACGGGGGGCCGGTCGATATGGGTGCCCTCGTAGGTGTGAATGCTGAGTCGGTCGTCCGGATAGCTCGCCCCCAGCGCGAGGACCTCGGGCGCCGCCACCCGGACGCGCGACTCCTGGATCGCCTGCAGGACGACATGCTCACTCAGGTATCTGGGCTCCCGACGCGAGACGTCCGGAAGTTTGCGCCGCACGACCACAGGAGTCCGCATGCCCTGCACCAGCACCACCGAGTTGAGGTGCGCGGTTCCCTTGAACACCCGGTGCGCGGGAGCGGCCCCCTCCACGGCCAGTGCCTCCAGCACAGCGGACCCCGGGAAGCGAGGGTTCTCGGGAAGGCGCGGATCCGGCGTCCAGCCGAAGGCCTTCCTGCTCCAGTCCTGGTCGCTCACCACCCTGTCGCCCCGAGACACCCGCCATCGGAACAGAGCTCGTCCGATCTCGCCCTCCGCCGGGACGTTCCGCAGCCGCAGCGGTTCCTCCGCCGCGATCAGCGCCCGGCGCACCTCTACCGTCGCCTCGTCGAGGCTCTTGCCGGTGCACGACTCCTGCAGCGACCGCGCGGCACGCATCACGTCCGGATAGACCGACTGAGCCCGTTCGAACGCCAGATAGTGGCGCAGATCCTTGCCGTAGCCCTTGGCGGCGCCGGGCCGGAACCGGCAGATGGCCTCCGCCCACGCATCGATCACCTCGTCCCACTGATGATCCGGGTAGTGCATGCGCACCAGGTGGGTGGCGAGGTCGTGCAGCGGGTCGCCGTACGTCGCCAGCTCCCAGTCGACGCAGACCAGCGGCGGTGCGCCGTCGTACGACACGATCACGTTGTCCCGGTGCAGATCCGCGTGGAGCAGGCTGTACGGCCGCCGGGTCATCGCGGGCACTCGCTCGGCGAAGCGGAGCAGGGCGTCGTCGGAGATGCCCAGCGCCTTGAACAGACCGCCGAACTCAGCCCAGTTGGGCTTGCGGATCTGTTCGTCGGCGCAGTGGGCCAGAGCCTTGAGGAAGCCCTGGCTGTCCGTGTGGTTGGCCGGCCAGGAACTCGGCAGCGGCGGAAGAGCCTGCCGCCGCACCTGGGTCATCTGTCCCAGGAGTCCGGCGAGCGCCCTGAGCAGGAGCGTGTCGACAGGCTTACCGTTTCCGCAGACGGTGGAGAGCGGCACGCCCTCCACATAGCTGTGAAGGGCGTAGCCGTGGGCCTTGACCAGGCATTCCGGCGCGTGCGGCAGGACGCCTTGGACGGCGTTCAGGATGGCCGCCTCGTCCTGCCAGGTCCTGATCACCACCGGCAGCGCGTCGGAGCGCCGGGTGCGCACGACCACCGAGGTGCCGGGGGCGCGGCCCACGAGAGGGGCGACGTCCTCTGCGAGCGGCAGCACGTAGTTGCGGTTGTGATGGCCGCTGGACTCCCGGGTCGACGCGGCGGCCTTGAAGAAAGCCCGCAGTGCTCCCTGAGCGGCTCGTTCCCCGAGCTGAAGAGGGGGAACAAGGTGGTCGACCACTGGCCGCTCCGGAGACTCGCGCTGGGCTGGGTAGGGCAAACGGTAAACGCGTCGCGCGACCGGAGCGATGCTGAATGAGGCCAATGGGTGGTATGGCGGTCATTGCGGTCGGGCCGTTCGAGACTGACGTGTTCGTCGTCTCATACGTAGGGACGCGGTCGATTTCTCGCGCGGTTGGGGAATGCTAGCGCACCGCGAGCGGCCTATTCGGCGAGATGGTCCCAGACGGAGTCGAACCACGATCGCCAGGTTTCCACGAAGACCGTGCCCGACGAGTTGGGGTCCCCGTCCTTCACCTGGTGGGTGAGGGTGGCGCCGAGGCCCAGCACGTCCAGGGCGGTGATCTCTTCGCCGGAATCCAGTTCGATCTGCCGCTGGATCACCTCGTAGGGGCCGTGCAGCGCCTCCATGCCGTTCAGCAGGTACAGCTTGAAGGCCGGCGTCAGCGGCGCGTGCCGGATCTGGACGTCGACCTCGGACACGTACCTCTCCGTCTTGAGGGCCTTCAGCACCCCACGCAGCGAGTCCGTGTGACGGTCCGTGATGTCCAGCAGCCGGTTGCGCAGACGTTCGTCGCGCCTGTCGTCCTTGACCCGCGGATAGGGCAGGTCGAGGTCCCGGGAGGGCAGGATCATGCGCAGGCCGATGCGCTCGGGGGCTATCGAGCCGCCGCGGATCCGCTCGGCCTGCAGCCTGATGTGCGCGTCCAGCGATTCGGACGTCAGCGTGTAGACGTCCACTGTGACGTCACGCTGTTCGAACGCCTCACTGAGCAGCGGACCCAGTGTCGCGCCGTGCCGCAGCCGGGTGGCTCTGGGCGTCGACGAGTGGATCCGCTGAATCTTGATCACCCGGGAGCCGCTGCCCTGCCGGGACTCGATCCAGCCCTCGTTGGCCAGCTCCCGCAGCACGCGCTGCACCGTGTCGCGGGAGACCCCGTACTCCTCGGCAAGGTCCCGCTGGGAGGGCAGGAAGGAACGCAGCGAGTAGGTGCCGTCCGTCATGCGGGCACGCAGGTCGTCGGCGACCCGATGGAACTCCCTGCCTCCACCGTCACTGCCCTGCTGCGCGTCCACACGGCGACCGTACCGCCATCCGGCCAATGGCAAACCAATACCAGTCGAATCCCCGGCCAGAGCCCGGTCAAGTCCACTACACAGCAGTCCGGTTAAGGATCAGACCGCGAGGGGAAATCCATTTCAAGGCAACCAGTCCAATTGGACCGGTAATGGCAAGCTTCACAGAGACTGGCAAGGAGGTGGAAGGCCATGCTCCTGTTATCGGCACTCTGGGAACTCCTCGCGTTCTGCGCGGGGTTGACGGTGCGGGCCAAACTGGGGGCGGCGGGGGTGCTGCTGCTGTTCACCCTGGCCGTGGGCGTGCGCGCCCGGCACGACGTGCTCGCCGTCGGGGCGGCCGTCGTGCTCGTGGCTCTGATGCTCAGGCCCTGACCGCCTCCAGTACCGGTTGCAGGGAGGGCACCACGAGGGTTGCGCCCGCGCCCGTGAGCAGTTTCTCCTTGCGCTCGTTACGCGCGTAGCCGAGGAAGGGGACGCCCGCCTCCCTGGCGGCCAGGAAGTCCGAGGGGGTGTCGCCGATCATCAGCGCGGTGCCGGGCGCCGAGCCCATGGCGCGCAGCGCGAGGTTCAGGCAGTGCGGGTGGGGCTTGAGATGGCGCAACTCCTGGGTGCGGCCGTACACGTGGGGGGAGAAGCACGAGGTGAGACCCCGGGTCGCGAGGTAGGCGGCGACCACCCTGGGGGAGTTGTTCGTGGTGATCGCCAACCGCAGGCCGCGGGCCGTCAGGGTGCGTATCAGCGGGTCGGCGTAGGGGGTGGGCATCGCCGTGGCCGTGGCCTTCAGCTCCTCCTGGGTGAGGCGTTCCTCCAACTCGGTGACCAGGTCGCTGCCGGGGTGCCGGCGGTCCACTGCGCGCAGCACGACGTGCGGGTCGAGCGAGTCCCGCTCGGAGTCCGTCAGGAGGTGGTGCAGGCCTCGCCCTTCGAGCCACTCCACGAGGCCGTCGGCCACGATGTCCGCCGAGTGGCCGGCGAAGAGACGGCAGATGGGTCCGTCGAAGTCCCACAGGACGACGCGCGCGCGTCTGATCACTTCCCGCAGATCAGCGGTCTCGGTGTCGGTGTCGGGGGTCACCTGTTGAGTCTGCTGCGTATCAGAGGTCACTAGGAGAGTGTCAGGTCCGTCGTGATGGTTTCCCAGAGGGCGTCGAACCACTTCTGGGATTCCTCCACGAACGCGGCGTCGCGCTGACCGGCCGCCTTCTCGAAGGAGAAGAGGAGCGACTCGGTGCCCAGCACGTCGTACATGTCCAGGGTTCCGCTGTCGGTGGCCTCCTCGCGGCGGGTGACCATGTAGTACGCCATCAGCGCCTCCTCGCCGTTGAGGAGGTACAGCTTGACCGGCGGGGTGAACGGCAGCGCGCGGAAAGTGATGTTGACGTCGATGCCGTGCGAGCGCAGGGTCTGCAGGTTGTGGCGGAGCACATGGCCCTGGGCGTTGCGCATGGCCAGCCAGCGCTGGTGGACCGGGTCGTCGTCCCCGCGGCCGTCGACCGGGACCGGGAAGGCGAGGCTGATGTCCCGGGACGGCAGCAGGATGCGCACGTCGATCCTGGCGGGCTTCAACTGCCCCCCGTGGATCAGCCGCAGAGGTTCGCCGAGGGCCGGGATGAGGCTCTCGGCGGTGAGGCAGGCGGCGTCGATGCGCACATGGGGCGCGGAGAACGCGGCGGTGAGCCGGGGGGCCAGACCGACCATCGTGGGCTGGGGCTCCTCGCGGCCCGGCTTCGGCCGCTGGGCGATCCGGGGCGGGCTGCCCTTGCTCACGTTGGTGAGCAGCCCGTCGTCCTGCAGCGACTTCAGGGCCTGGCGGACGGCGCCGCGCTCCACGCCGAACTCGTCGGCGAGTTCGGCCTGGGTGGGCAGCCGGTCGCCGGCCTTGAGCTCGCCGGCGCGGATGCGTTCGCGCAGGACATCGGCGATCTCCTGCGGCGAAAGCCTGCTGCTGCCGTTCACTGCCACGTTCTCCTGGGTCACGACCAAACGCTACAACTCGCATCCATCTGACGGGAGTTGTTTGAAAGTTGTTTAGGAGTTGCCACCAAGTGGGGACAACATAGTCATAGTTGGTTGCCAACTCAAGCGAGTTGGCGGAAGGTTTGCCTCCCGCTTCCGGACCTCGGTCCCGGACCTGATCCCGGCCCTCGATCCGGGACCCCGTCTCCCAGCCTCCGAAGGGGGGAACCCGCCCATGCCCGTCCGCATCCTCCTCTGCGCCGCCTTCGTCGTCGGCGTCGAACAGATCATCCAGTGGAAGTACGGCAGCACCGGCGCCGTCGGCCTGCTCCTGCTCAGCGTCGGCGTCAAGGCCAAGAGCCCTGCCATCAGCTCCGTCGGCGCGGTGATCCTCGCCCTTCTCGCCACCGGACCCGCCGTCAGCTCGTGAGCACCAGCTCCGAGCTGATGGTGTCCCACAGCGCGTCGAACCAGCGCCGGGACTGCTCCACCAGCGTCGTGTCCCGCGGGCCGGCGCCCTCTTCGAAGGCGAACAGCAGCGACCGGGTGCCCTCGGCGTCGTACAGCTCCAGGTGCTCCTGGTCGATCGTCTGCTCGCCCCGGGTGACCGTGTAGTACGCGAACAACGCCTCCGTCCCGTTGAGCAGGTACAGCTTGACGGGCGGGGTGAAGGGCAGCGCGCGAAAGGTCACGTGCACGTCGATGCCGTGCGTGGAGCGCAGGGTGAGCAGGTTGTGCCGCAGCACCTGACCCTGGGCGTTGCGGTGGGCGAGCCAGCGGCGCTGCAGCCGTCCGCTGGGCGAGCCGTCCACCGGCGTGGGGAAGGCGAGGTCGATGTCCCGGGACGGCAGCAGGACCCGGACGTCGATCTTGGCCGGTTTCAACTGCCCCGCGTGGATCTGCCGCAGCGGTTCGCCGATCGCGGCCGTCAGCGACACCGCGGTCAGGCACAGGGCGTCGACCTCGACGTGCTCCGCCGCGAAGGCCGCGGTGACGCGGGGCGGCAGCCCCACCATCGACGGCTGCGGCGCCGCGGCGGACCCGGTCCGCAGACCGGCCGCTTCGGACGGCGCCGCGACCGTCGCCGGGCTCCCTTTGGAGACGTTGGTGAGGAGCCGTTCCGACTGCAGGATGCGCAGGGCCTGCCGCACGGCGCCCCGCTCGATGCCGAACTCCTTCGCCAGCTTGGCCTGGGTGGGCATGCGCTGGCCCGGCCGCAGCACTCCGGTTCTGATCCGGGTGCGCAACTCGTCGGCCACCTCACGGTGGGACGGCTGCGGCCGCTCCGCCTCCCCGTGCCCCTTGACGGAGGCATGTTCCGGCTCCACGTCCGCACAGTACAACTTCTCGCCAAGTTTCGGCAGTTCAAAGAGAGATGGTTATAGGACGCTTCCAAGCGGACATAAGTAGAGTGAAGTTGGCAGCCAACTTCATCGACATGGTCAAGCCTCTAGACGGTTGGCCGGTGGGCCCCCTTCCGGAGGGGAGCCGGGAGCCCGCACGGCCGGCGCCGACGTACAGCCACAACTGAACAGCACCCGCTCAGCCACAACTCCAGAACGCCGCACAGCCACAACTGAACAGCTACGGATGAGCGGATCCAGGGGTTCAGGTCCATGGATCCGCTGCCACACCGCACCGACCGCCCATGAGAGGAGCCGTCAGAACACGTCCGGGCACCAAGGCCGCCCGGATGTACGCAGCAGGGCGTCGGCCCCCCGGGCGGCGCCCGCTCGTTCTTCCCGGAGCCGGCCGAGGGCCGCCAGCCGCACCGCGGACTGGTCGCCCAGCCACAGCCTCGCCAGCTCGCCGACGTCGACGGTGAGGTCGGCGCTGCGGGTGGTCGGCGCGCAGGAGGCCCCGTCGGGGGTCGCGTCCAGCAGGAAGCGGCCGCCGGCCAGGCCGGCGCCGTCGACGACCTCCAGCACCAGCGCGCCCGCCGTGTCGTAGGCACGCGTCTCCAGGGCCCGTACGACGTCCAGGATGCGCACCCACAGCCAGTCCGCCTGCGTGGTGACGGTCGCCGCGCGCGGGTCCGGCAGGTGGAGCGGCAGCAGGTCGTCCGGGGAGCGCCAGCCCGACTTCACCCGGGTGATCCAGTCGATGGAGCAGAGGTAGTGCCACAGGGCGCGGTCCGCGGCCGGGGTCACCGCGATCAGCCACCTCACCGACGCCGTGTTCAGCGGCTGCTTGGCGTCGCTCCACTTCTCGTCGGCCCGGTAGGAGACCATTCCCTCCACCTCGCCGTCCGGGGAGCGGTACACCGCGTAGAAGGGCTCGGTCCAGGGGTCGCCGGTCGGGTTCGCCGCCCCGGTCTGGACCTCCCACCACTGGTCGGTCCTGCTGACGGCGCCGGGCTGGGCGCGCCGCAGCCGCTCATGCAGCCCGGGGCCCGTCTTGCGGACCTCGTCGCCGTCGACGAGGTCGATCCGGCCCTCCTCCGGCTGACCCGAACGGCGCGGGTCGAGGCCCGCGCGCTGCACGTCGATCGACCACTCGGTCATCGTGGTGGCCGGGCCGAAGCCGTAGCGGCCGTAGATGCGGTACTCGGCCGCGATGAGCGTGGCCACGACGTCCCCGCGCTCCTTCGCGGCCGCGAGGTCGTCGGTCATCAGCCGCGTGAGCAGGCCGCGACGGCGGTGCGTGGGCGAGACGGTGACGTTGGAGATCGCGTCGGCCGGGACGGCGGCACCGCCGACGACGGTGAGCTCCTGCGGGAAGGAGCGGAACGTGGCGACGCAGCGGCCCGCGTCGAAGGCCCCCGAGGTGCGGGACTCCGAGATGGCCGCGCGGCGCTCCGCCAGCAACTGGTCCGTGATGCTCGGCGGGCGCAGGAAGCCCGTGTTCAGGGCGCGTATCCAGTCGGCGAGTTCGGAGTCGGTGATCGGACGGGTTTCGACGGAGGAGGCAGCTCGGCTGGTCATGGCATCACCGTAGGCAGGCACTGCCGGACGCCGCGGGCATTTTTTTCCGCCCCCGCGCGACCGCCGCCTCCCGCGCGACCGCCGGCCCCCGGCCCCCGGGTCACCGCCACCGGGGCGCCCGGCCGAGCGCCGCTACCGGGCCGCACTCCCGGGCCACCGGCCACCGCCACGGCTCACCGCCATGGGTCAGCGCCACGGCTCACCGCCATGGGTCGGCGTCGCCGGGGTCGGCCGCGGGTCACCGCTGCCGGGGTCGGCCACCGGGCCGGCGCGGTGCTCCCGCCGGGCTCACACCAGCAGGTCCTCGACCTGCGCTTCTCCCTCCCGGTACCGCCTGGTGATCTCCGCGCCGGACTCGTCGGCCGTGCGCTGGAGGTGCTGACGGCGGCTGGAGACCCGCTGCTCGTAGCGCACCAGCCGGGCCATCGCCTCGTGCAGCTCGAGGTCCGTGCGGGCGTCGAGGTCGGAGAGCTCGACGTCGGCCAGCATGTCCGCGGCCAGCCGCCGGCCCTCCTCGCTGTGCGGGGTGCCCAGGGTGACGTGACGCGCCGAGGAACGGTGCCGGGCCGGGGCGTCCGTCAGGATCTCCGGCAGCCGGTCCACCACGGAGGCCGCGCCCGTCGGCGAACGGCGGGCCAGCTCGGCGCGCAGGATGTCGATCCGGCCCTGCAACAGCCGCCGTACGTAACTGAGATCGGCCTCGTCGCGCTGGGCGTCCCGGCGCAGGGTGCGCAGCTCGGGCAGGCTCAGCCCGGCCAGCTCCTGCTCGGGCGGTTCGACGGGCAGCATGGGGCTGTCGCTGCGCTGTGCGGGCGGACGGCGCGTCGCCGCCCGCTCGGTACTCGGTGTGCTCATGTGCCTCAACCGTCCCCTCGACCGGCGTGTGGAAAGCATCGTGCCACCCCAAGTGGCCGCTTTGTGACCGAGTCCCCCCGAACGGCCCCAGACAGGGGCTTAAGGATCAAAAAAGGGCCAGCCGCCGGTCCGCGCCCGGGACCCGGCATCATGGTCCGCATGCGAGCGGTGGTGCAGAGGGTGGACGGCGCGAGCGTCGTCGTGGACGGCGAGACGGTCGGCGAGATCAGCGGCGAGGGACTGTGCGTCCTGGTCGGCGTCACGCACGACGACACCGTGCAGAAGGCGGCCCAGCTCGCGCGCAAGCTCTGGTCGGTGCGCGTGCTGCACGACGAGAAGTCCTGCAGCGACATCGCCGCACCGCTGCTGGTGATCAGCCAGTTCACGCTGTACGGCGATGCGCGCAAGGGCCGCCGGCCCACCTGGAACGCGGCCGCGCCGGGCCCCGTCGCCGAACCGCTCGTCGACGAGGTCGTGGCGCAGCTGCGCGCTCTCGGGGCCACCGTGGCGACCGGCCGGTTCGGCGCCGGGATGCGCGTGTCGCTGACGAACGACGGCCCCTTCACGGTCCTGATCGAGGTCTAGCGCGGCAGCCCCGGGCCGGGGAGGCCCGTGTGGCCGGGGAGGCCCGCGGGGCCGGGGAGGCCCGCGGGGCCGGGGAGGCCCGCGGGGCCGGGAGACCCGGGTCGGGGAGACCCGTGGGCCCGGGGAGGCCGGGTCGGGGAGACCCGGGTCTGGGAGACCCGGGTCGGGAGTTCAGGGGCAGGTCGGGCGGGCGGGGCGGCCGGGCAGGTCGTCCCTACGGCTCGACGACGAGCTCCTGGGCCGCCGCCGTGGCGCCGGCCAGCAGCGGCGCGTCCACCGGAACGTTGCGCTTCACCAACGCCAAGGCCACCGGCCCGAGTTCGTGGTGGCGCGCGGACGTGGTGATGAAGCCGATCTTGCGGCCGTCGGGCGCCTCGTCGGCGACACGGAGCTCGGTGCCCGCGGCGGGCAGGTGGACCTCGCTGCCGTCGAGGTGGAGGAAGACCAGGCGGCGCGGCGGCTTGCCCAGGTTCTGGACCCGGGCGACCGTCTCCTGGCCCCGGTAGCAGCCCTTCTGCAGATGCACGGCGGTGCCGATCCAGCCGAGCTCGTGCGGGATGGTGCGGTGGTCGGTCTCGAAGCCGAGGCGCGGGCGGTGCTGTTCGACGCGGAGCGCCTCGAGGGCCAGGATCCCGGCGGGCGGACCGGCCTGCGCGGCGTACGACTCCAGGTCGGCGCGGGGCAGGAAGAGGTCACGGCCGTACGCGGTCTCACGGACCACGACGCCCGGCGGTACGGGTGCGATCGACCCGGCGGGCAGATGGACGACCGCGGTGTCCGCGGTCCGGTCGGCGACCTCGACCCGGTAGAAGAACTTCATCGACTCCAGGTACGCGATCAGCGCCTCCTGGGTGCCGGGCTCCACGTGCGCCCAGACCGTCGTGCCGTCGTCGACCAGGTACAGCGCGTGCTCGATGTGACCGTGCGCGGAGAGGATCAGCGCCTCGGCGGCCTGGCCGACCGGCAGGTCGGTGACGTGCTGGGTGAGCAGGAGGTGCAGCCAGCTCAGCCGGTCCTCGCCGGTGACGGCGACGACTCCGCGGTGCGAGAGGTCGACGAAACCGGCGCCGTCGGCGAGGGCGCGCTGCTCGCGGAACAGGTCGCCGTAGTGACCGGCGACGTCTTCGTCCACGCCCTCGGCGGGGACGGCGCCGGGCAGGGACAGCAGAGGGCTCTTCATGCCGCCAAGCCTACGACCCGGTAGGCGAACCCTTGACGGCCGAACCCTTGACCGCCGGACCCTTGACCGCCGGACCCTTGACGCCCGAACTCTTGAGCGTGCAGTCCTCGCAGCGGCCGAAGATCGCGAAGTGCTTCATGTCCGTCTCGAAGCCGAAGCGCTGCCGCAGCTTGGCCGTGAACTCGGCGGCGACCTGCACGTCCGCCTCGATGACGTCGTCGCAGTCCCGGCAGACCAGGTGGATGTGGTGGTGCCGCTCGGCGAGGTGGTACGTCGGCGCCCCGTGTCCCAGGTGCGCGTGGCTGACCAGCCCCAGCTCCTCCAGGAGCTCCAGGGTCCGGTACACCGTGGAAATGTTGACCCCCGACGCCGTCTTCCTCACTTCCACGAGGATGGCGTCGGGGGTCGCGTGCTCCAGGGTTTCCACGGCCTCCAGGACAAGCTGGCGCTGCGGCGTCAGGCGGTATCCGCGCTGCCGCAGGTCGCTCTTCCAGTCAGTGCTTTCAGTGCTCACCACACAGAAGAGTCTAGGTCCGTCAGGGTCTACTTGAAAAAGGCGATCCCGTCGTCCGGCATGTCGTCGGGGAGGGCCTTCGCCCAGCGCTCGACGTCCTCCGGGGTGACGACCTTCTTCAGGTGGGCCGACATGTAGGGGCGCAGCTCGACCTCGGGGGTCTGCTTCTCGCCGACCCACATGAGGTCGCTCTTGACGTACCCGTACAGGCGCTTGCCTCCGGTGTACGGGCCGGAGGCCGCCGTCCGGGCCACCGCGTCGGTGACGAGGTCGATCTGCGGCTTCTTGTCGGCGAGCTCGCCGTACCAGATCTCGACCACGCCGTCGTCGCGGACCATCGTCACCTCGACCTTGCGGTCGGCGTCGATGCGCCAGAAGCCGGACTCGGACTCCAGCGGACGGACCTTGTCGCCGGCGTTGTCCAGCACCCAGGTGTGCGAGTGGTACTCCAGGAAGTCACGGCCGTCGTGGGCGAAGGTGACCTCCTGCCCGAAGTTGCACTTCTGCGATCCCGGGAAGTCGTGCACGCCCGCGCCCGCCCAGCTGCCGAGCAGGAAGGCGAGGGGGACGAGGTCCTTGTGGAGGTCGGACGGAATCTCGATCATGAGTGACAGTTCCTGGAGGTGGTCGGTCTCAGCGCTGGCCCTGGTACAGCTTCTTCACGGTCAGACCGGCGAAGGCGAGAACGCCGACGCAGACCAGGACCAGCAGGGCTTCGAAGAAGATCTCCACGGGTGCTCCTCGGATGAGCGTGCTTCGGGTACGGACGACTCGCGACGCGTACGACAGGGCCGGGCCCCAGCTTACGCGGCCGGGACCCGGCCCTCCTTGTGAGGTGCGCCCTCCGCGGGCGTCAGCTCAGCAGCTGACTCTGCAGCGTCACGGTCTGCTGGAACGGAACGGCCGCGGCGGCGCCCTTGCGGGACTGCAGCACCAGGGCGATGACGTCGCCCGCGTGCAGATAGGCCTGCCGCAGCTGCTCCGCGCCGTACGGCTTCATCTCGTCGTAGGCGTGACGTTTGACGTTCGGGACGTCGGCGGCGATGGGGTACCCCTCGTCGAACTCCGTCTCGGTCGCGCCGTGGGCCGCGTGCACGGGGCTGGTGAACGTGGTGAGCGCGGTGTACACGCTCTCGGCGACCTCACCCGTGTCGAACTGCAGCAGGTAGACGCCGGTGCGGGTGCCGTCCGGGGTGGTCCAGCCCCGGGCCGCGATGTGCCGCAGGCCGTTGTCGGTCAGCAGCTGTCCGACGGTGGTGCGGTCCTCCTTCGCCTCGAACACCGGCAGGAAGTCCTTCGTGGCCAGCCAGCCGTCGGCGCCGCGCAGCGCCTTGTCCTCCGTCGAGCCCTCGGGCGCGGGGAGACGGAGCGCCCGCAGGTCCGCGTAGTGGGCGAAGCCCCGGTTCTTGCTGTCGAACGGACTCGGGCTGCCGGAGGGCAGCGGCGGCATGACGATGTCCGGGTAGTCCCAGCGGCCGTCCGACGCGGTGGCGAGCCCGGGCAGTTCGGTGCGCTCCATGCGCGCGATCCCGTACGCCGTCCCCGCCCCGAGCGCGGCGAAGACCGTGACGACGGCGGTCCAGCGCAGGACGGCCCGCAGCACCCGACGGTCCTTGGGGGCGGCCGGCTCGTCCTGCCGCTCCGGAAGGGCGTCGGGAGCCGCGTCGGGAGCCCCGTCGGGAGCCGCGTCGGAAACGCTTTCGGAGGCCGTTCCGCGGGTGTCGGTCAGCGACGGTTCCGAAAGCGGTTGCGACGGCTGTTCGGGCTCCGGGGCCGGCAACGGTTCCGGAAGCGGTTGCGGCGACTCTTCCGGCTCCGAGGCCGGCAACGGTTCCGGGAGCGGTTCCGGCGACTCTTCTGGCCCCGGGGCCGGCAACGGTTCCGGGAGCGGTTCCGGCGACTCTTCTGGCCCCGGGGCCGGCACCGGTTCCGGAAGCGGTTCAGTGGGG
>NZ_JBEPBI010000214.1:0-13342 GCF_040299045.1 Streptomyces sp. NPDC001027 | reverse complement strand
CAAGGTTCCTCCTGCTGCCCGTGCGAGGGGATTGAGGGACCATGACGCCTGGAGCTCCTGGGACACGGCCAGCCGCCAAGCAAGGACCGTGTTTTCAGGGGCTCTTCGGCGTGTTGTGGGCCCGCGACATCAACGACGCTACCGGCAGGGTCTGACAATGGGACGTCCGTACCAACAACGCCCTGACCAGGCCCTGTTGTTGTTAACGAGAGCGGCCCCGTGACCTCCCGCGACACCACCGCCACCGCTCCCGGAGGCAACTCGCCCCCGCGCGGCCCCCGGCAGGGGGCACGCCCTGGTGACTTCCACCGGGCGCGGGCCCGCGGCGTCGTCGAGCGGCTCGTCGCGTCGGGCCAGTGGAAGCCGGGCGACGCGGAGGTCCTGATCGTGCTGAACGCCGGATATGACGCACCCCGCATCGCCCGCCTGCTGTCCGACCTGCTCGTCGAGATCTCGGCGAGCTGTGCTCCGACCGTGTGATGCGGAGTCCGACACCACCAGCGGTCTACGACCAACTCCGAGCGGTACACCGCAGGTGTGCGGCGGTCCCGGGGGGTGTTGCTCCGCTACTCTGTCCTGCGATGGCCGCTGCTGTGTCGGCCTGTGTGAGCCTCTGCCCGGTCCCGTGGACCACAAGGGGCGTTGAACCCCAGGTGCCCGCGCATCAACGACAGCGCTTCCCCGGCATGGTCACGTTGTGAGCGACGACGTGTACGGGACCACGGGCCTGACACGTTGGAATGGAACTCGGTGGTTCGTAACCGCGCGCAAGACCGATGCCCGCCGCAGCACCAGGTCCGGCGAGGGCAGTCACCGGAGCACGGTGAAGCAACACGTGCCGAAGTCTCGTGTCCGGACGGGCCTGACGGCGCTCGATGAACTCCTCGGTGGCGGACTGCGGCCCGGTCGGGTCACCGCAGTCGCTGCCCGCACCTCGATGGGCAAGTCGATGCTGGCCCTGGCCATGGCCCGTGACTGTGCCTTCCGTCAGGGCCGTCCCGCCCAGGTTGCTTCCCTGGAGATGTCGAACGAGGGTCTCATGCACAGGACGCTCGCCGCGGAAACCGGCGTGCTCACCGAGAGGATCCGCCGCCGGGACCTCGATCCTGCCGAGCGTGACCTCCTTCGCGCGGCTGCCGAGGACGCCGACAGAAACGCGCTGTTGAGCTTCGGTGGTGATGGCACCACCCCTACCGTCGCCGACATCGGGCGGAGTTGCGACACCGTGGTGGGCCGGCACGGACATCTGGACCTGCTGGTCGTCGACTACCTCGGCCTGATGCGCGGCGCTCTGCAGCAGCGTGCGTCGGGGGACCGCCCGGACGAGGTCGCCCGTGTCGTGGCGGATCTCCACGAGCTGGCGACCCGCTTGGAGGCTGCCGTGGTGATCGTGGAACAGCTCACCCGGGCACCGGAACTACGGGACGACCACCGGCCCCGGCTCACCGACCTCAGCAACGACGAGGCCCTGCTCAGCCACGCGGAGACGGTCATCCTGCTTCACCGGCCCGCCTACTACGACCCGCAGCACCGCACGGGGTTCTACGACCGCTCACCCGATCCCGAGCTTTACCCTGCGGACCTCTTCCCGCGTCACGGACTGCCCGAAGCGGCTGTGCAGCGCGCTGAGCTCCTCGTGCTGCACAACCGCCATGGCCGGACGGGGACGGTTGAGGTGGGGGTGGAGCTCGCCCGCGCTCGCTTCTTCGACTCGCTTCCCGATCCCGTTCGCTGACTCCGGGACCATCCCGACCCGGCTCACCGGACAGTCGGTGAGATCCGGTGCGGGGTGCCATAGCCGCTGAGGCGCGCGTGGACGTCTGATGGCGGCGGCGGCGGAGGAGTAGGGGCTGTTACGGCTGCGCCTGCCGGGTGTCCGCCGGACCGGGCCGGGTGGTGACGGGGTGTGCGGCGCGGGTGACTTGTGACAGCGACGTCGGGACGGTTGCCATCGAAGCCAGGACAACGTCTCTCTGTGACAACGAAGTTGGGCTCGTGCAGGGCACCGTGCTTCTCCACGACGATGACCTGTCCGGCTCACTGCCGCCCTCCGGCACCCTCGTGCTGCTGGCCCCGCCCACCGAGGACGACATCTGGCGACCGGCCGTCCAGGGCGTCCGCGTCCCGCAGAAGACCACGTCCTTCACCCCCAAACCCCCACCGGGCCTGATCGTCTACCACCACGCCCACCAGACCCGCGACCTCATCGGCCGGACATCCTGACGCCCTGACGCCGGCGGCGGTCGGTCACGAGGGGAGCTTTCGTGCGACGCCCGACAGCCGCCGGACCCGGTTGCCTCCATCCGGGTTCGGCGACTGTCCGGTTGCATCTATTTCGTACCGCGCAGGTTCCGTGAGGCTCTTCGGCCGAGCGCGGTCGTGGGCTGGCGGGTCTGCGTGGTCAGGCGCTTGATGTCGCGGGCGAGTTGCTCGTCACGGACCTTGCCGTACTTGGCGTACTGCTGTCGCAGGTAGGCGGGCATGTTCGCGGGCGGCGGGGCCTGGCCGGACCCGGCGATGGCCGCGACGGCGCCGCCGATGGCCCGGGCCCTCTTGGTCTTGTCCCAGAGACTCGCGGTCTTGTTCCAGAGGCTCATGCGACCACCGTCAGACCCGGGTCGTCGTCGCCGGCTGCGGGTGCGGTGGTGGGGTCGAGGCCGTCGTCGGTCCACCTGGCCGCCTGGGTGAGTGCCAGGTCGAGACCGGCCAGGATGAGGCGCGGTGCGGCGAGGGAGCCGCCGTAGCCGCTGTGCTGGTGGATCGAGCGGGCGTAGCGGATGGCCTTGTCCTGGGTGCTCTCCACGACCATGCGGGTCGCCTCGGTGCGTACGCGCGTGACCTCACGGGTCAGTTGACCGGCGAGGCGGGCGGCCTGCCGCCCCACGATCTCGCGCCGGGCGCGCAGCGCGGTCTCGGTCGACCGGGTGCCGTGCAGTTGCGGAGCGAGCACGTCGAGCGCCTCGGTCACCGTCGAACCGTCCGCGAACTCCGACTGGTACGACAGGTACGCCACCCCGCTGATCACAAGGGTGAACAGCGCGGCCATGACGGCGGTCAGGAAGCGCTGGTCAGAGGGCCCGTCGAGGATGATCCGCCAGGCCATGGCCGCGCCGAGGAACACGGCGATGAGACAGCACAGGAGGAGTTCGGCCACGAGGGTCTTCGCCCCTGCCCTGGAGAAGTCCCACCCGCCGTGCGCGGCCCGGTGTTCGCGATGACGTCTGCCGAACAGTTTCATGGCCAGCGCGACCCCGAGCGTGCCCAGCAGCCCGAACAGCAGTGCGGTGACGCCCCTGAGGACGCCGTCGGAGGTCAGCCAGAACCGGCGCAAGTCCACGTTGAGGAACTTGGCCATCAGAAAGGTCAGGATCACGACGTCGAGCCCGAGAAGCGTCAGCAGGATCCTCTTGACACGGGCGGAGACCCGCCGGTGCGCCTTGGAACCGTCCCGTTCCTGCTCCTCGACGAGCGCTGTCCACTCGGCGTGACGTCCATGGGCCTCGTCCGAGGTGTAGGACTCGCCGTGGGGACCGACGTAGCGGCGCTCGCGCAGCGCGGCGATCTGGTGGTCGATGAACCGGGCCTCGGCGTGCAGGCCCTTGATCGTCGCCACCGTCGGTTCGACGGTCCGGGCGGCCTCCGCCTTGGCCCAGGCGTCGGCGCGGCGCTCGGCGGCCCCGCGCAGGCTGTCCTCGGAGTTGGTCCACTCCCCGGCCGGGCGCTCGCGCCCGATCCTCCGCGCCTCGCCGACCAGTTCATGGCAGCGGACGATCTTCGTGAACGGCATGGGGCCCAGCCCCAGGACCGAGGTGAGGGTCTGAGTGCCCGGGATGCGGGCGGTGGCCTTGGTGTCGGTGTTGGCCTTGGCGGTGGTGTTGGTGTCGGTCATGACGGGTCGGGTCCTTCTTTCGTGGTGACGGTGATCTCGACCCGCCGGTTCTGGCGGGCCAACGGCTCGGCGAAGACGCCGCCGGGCAGGTTGTCGACGACGGGCCGGGTGGAGCCGAGCCCCTCGACCGGGCCGAGGAGTCCGGGGTCCACGCCCAGCCGCACCAGCCGGTCGCGGACGGCACGCGCCCGCGCCTCGGACAGGGCGAACCCGTCCGGCCCGCCGCCCACTTGGGCGGTGTGGCCGGTGATCCGCGCGACGCGGCCGGCGGGGCAGCCCCTGAGGCTGTCCGCGACCGGCTTCAGGTAGCGGTCCGCGCCGGCGCGGAGGGTCGCGTCGTCCGCGGCGAAGGTGACCGAGGCCGGAACGACCAAGGTGCCCGCGCAGGAGGTGGGGGTCGCGGCCACCGGCACCACCGGGACGGGCCGGCCCGACGCCGACGGAAGCAGCGGTACACCGTCACCGTCGTCGCGCACCGTGCAGGACGCGGCCCCCGAGGCCGCGCACACCGCCCGCCACAGCGCGGTGATCCGCCTGGCCGCAGGCAGCGGCAGACCCGGCTGTGTGCCGTACGCGATGCCCAGGCCGACGAACTCGATGTACCGGCCGCTCGCGTCGGGGACGAGTCCCCGGCCGCGCAGGTCGCGTACCACGGCGGCGGCGTCGAAGTCCCAGCCGAGCGTGCGGACGTCCAGCGGGTCGACGGTCTGCACACCGGACGACACCAGGACGATCGTGCCGTCGGCCGGGGTCGTCCCAAGGGCCCGGCGGTAGGTGCCGAGCAGGTCCAGTCCGTCCGCGTCCGGCATGTTCGCGGTCAGGGCCGAGCGCAGCCGCGCCGTTTTCGCCAGGACCTTCCGCCGCGCGGTGGCCGGGTCCTGTTCGACCTCCGATGCGTCGCGCAGGGGCGTCAGATCGACCTCGGTCACCTCCGGGTCGGTGGACACGACCACGGAGACCGTCCCGTCCCCGGGATCGGCCGCGCGCAGGGCGTGGTCCACCGCGAGATCCTCCAGGACCGGGGCCCACGGTGCCGGTTCGGCCATGCTTCCGGTGACGGCGATGGTCAGTGGTGCCGGGGCGGGTACGGACCCGCACGCGGTGAGGACGCCCGCCGCGAGGCCCGCCAGAACCAGGGCCGGGGCAAGGGTCCGGGAGATGGCGGTCACGCGGCACCTCCTCGACGCGCGACGGAGGTGAGGTGCCAGCCGCCCGCGCAGTACCGGCAGCGGTATGCCCGCACCACCGTCCACTCGGCGCGCACGCCGTCGCGTTCGGCTCGTGCCCTGGACGCCCGCGCCGCCACCAGGAGAAGCCTGGCGTCCTTGCGTTCGCCGAGTCGCCGCTTGCCCGTCTCGGCACAGACCGGCCAGTTCCGCCGGGGCCTGCGCCGTCCTCGTGTGATGGCCATGGATTCCTCCGTCGCCGCTTGCGGTGTGGGACCGGCCGAAGACCGTGGCCCACCGTGGAGGAAAGGAATAGCGGGCGGCTCTCCGGCCGCCTCGTGGAAATCACGAGCGGGCCAGTTCAGCGCCCGTTCGCGCCAACGCGGGTCCCGGTGAGGCCAGTTCGGATCCCGGTAGTGCCCGGTTCACGGCCCGGTTCGGTGGGGTCGCGAAAATCACGACCCCCGGCGGGAGGGCTGTTCCACACTGAGGGCGCCGAAGAAGCGCTGATGAGAGCACCGAAGCCCGACGGACGTCACGGGAGTACATGAGATGTCGCTGTCCCAGCAGGAGGACCGGCTGTCGCTGGTCGACTTCCTGCCCGCGCCGCACCGGCCCCTGAATCCCTGGGCCCAGATCCTGCGGGACCTGGGCGCCCCGGCCCCGATGAGCCACTGGGCGACCCGGGTGACGGCGACCCGCATCCACCGCCACGACCGGATCCGGCCGTTCGTGACCCGAGGGTTCCTGCTGGTGGTGCTCGCCGTGCTGTTCGCACTCGCCGACGGTGTCCGGCCCGCCGCCTGGGCCCTGTTGTCCGTGGGTGTGACGCAGACACTCCTGGAGATCCACCTCGACGGCCAGGCCCACGGCGGCGGAACGGCCCGATTCGCTTTCACCCGCGCGCTGCTGGCCTGGCAGGACAACTGGCAGTGGGAGCGCACACTGCTCAACGCCACCGGGCTGCTGGGCGGGATCGCCGTACCGGCGAACATCGTCGCCGTACTCTTCCTCACCGGCCCGGGCCGGCCCGGCTGGGTCAAGGTCGCCGCGCTGGCGGTGGCGCTCGCGTACGCCAACTCGGGGATCTACCACGTGCTCACGGACGGCACCTACTACTCGGCCAACCAGAGCCTGCCCTGGATCCTTGTGACGCTGCGGGCGTACGGCTGGCTGCTGCTCACCGGGGTGCTGGCGGTCTTCGTGGGCCTGTCCGTCCACCTGGGCCGGTGGCAGCCCGACATGGTTCCGCTGGCCTGGGCGGTGTGCCTACTGCCGTACGCGGTCGGCCTGAAGATGCGCGACTACGACCGCTGTCTGCGTGCCAGTGGCGAGGAGGCCGCCGTCGCGATGACCGAGGCCCGCAGCAGACTGGCGCAGGACTTCCACGACACGCTCAACGCGATCCGCTCACTGAGCAGGGCGCTGGCCCGCGACGACTCGGTCAGCCCCGAGCACAAGATCGACGCCGCCGACCTCGCGCCGAAGCTCACCCTGGTCAAGGAGATGGTCGACGAGTACGCCTGGGAGGCCCAGGGCAGGGAGATCACCCTGGAGGGGATAGTCGAACAGCTCGGGCGCGACCACTCCCTGCGCGTCACCGCCGATTTCGGCCTCGGCGAACTGCGCCCGGAGAACCGGGAACTCGTACGCCAGCTGATCACCACGGTGGTGGCCAACGCGGCCCAGGCGATGGCACGCCTGGAGATCCACGACCGGCCGGTCTCGGTGTCCGGGCAGATCTCGGACGGGATGATCCATCTGAGCGTCCGGGACCCGCTCCCGCTGATCCCGGCCGCCTCGTGGTGCCCCGACGGCAGCACACTGGCGGTCATGCGGGGGCGGCTGCGCCGGCTCGGCGGCGACATCACGCAGACCGAGGTGGCCGGGGGCAAGGAAATTCGCGGCGTATGGAGTGTCCGTCCGCCGAGGCTCAAGAGGGGGTCCACACGATGACACTGGAATATCTCCTGGTAGACGACCAGGGCAAGCGCAGCCGGGTGTTCGACGAGCAGGTGTCCGTACCCGGCGAGCTGGAGTTCAACATGGTGGACGACCCGGAGCGGCTGCTGGACCTGAGCCCGGACGACCTTGCGGAGTTCGACGGCGCGATCGTCGACTTCCACCTGAACACCTCGTCCAGCCCCAACTACCGCCCGCTGACGATCACCGATCCCGCCCTGTACGACGAGCCGGTCGAGGTGCGCACCGGCATGGGCGTGATGCTGTACCTGAAGCAGCACGCGCCCCTGATGAACGTGTACGGCATGACCGAACTGCCGCACGGCCACGCGCAGTTGTTCCTGGCCGCGTCCTCCGTCTGGCTGGGCGCCGAGCCGCTGAACGTGGACGAGCCGCCGGAGATCCTGCGCCGGGTCCTCCTCGACCCCGACGGGGAACACGCGCACCTCCAAGCGTCCCACCGCAAGATGAGCGACTCGGCCGAACCCTTCCGCCGGCTGATGGACAGTTGCCTGAACCGCCGGCACCTGACCGAGGCGTACGACTGGCTGCGCTGCTACCGCGAGTGCAACGGCCCCCGGGCGCACACCCAGGTCGCGGGTGCCGTCCGCCGCCTGCTGGGCCTGCGGTTCCGGGTCGACAACGAGAAGACATTTTTCCCGATGATGACGCAGTGGCAGAACGACCTCGAAGCGTTCGTCCAGGCCTGGGGCAACGACACCTCGGACTGGCCGGACCTCTCGGCGGGCATCTCCGCGAAGACCTGGGCGGAGCGCAACCCCGTACTGGACTACGTGAAAGCGGGCGCGTACGACACCTTCTTCAACGCCAAGGACGTACGCGCCGCGTTGACGTACTACCGCGCGCTCGCGCCGGAGAGCGACCTCCCGTGACGATCACCCCCATGACCGCGTATCCCGCCTGTCGGTCCGTACGCGTGGACACCACGGGCCGGCCGGGCGGCGAGATCCTGCTCGGCGTCGTGGACGGCCGACGCGACGGCGACGACCCCACGTTCGTGGTCGCGCAGGGCTTCCTGGCGTTCGTGGAACCGTTCGAGATGCAGCGGTTCCGGCTGATGGCCGCGGTGCTGCGCGCGCGGCTCGTGGTCGTGGAGACACCTGGCGCCGGTTTCGCCGCCTCACGCCTGCTCCCCGAGGAGCGACGCGCTCTGCTGCGAGGCGACTTCAGGGCAGCCGCGCGACGGATGCTGCGCGCGGCGACCGAGATCACCGGATCCGACGGCGGGACGCGCGGCGGGCCGGGCGTGCTCGGCTACTCCCTCGGGGCGTCCTTCGCCGCCGCCATGGCCGCCGTCTCCGGTACGCCGGAGACAGGGCCGCCGGTGGAGACCGTCGTGTTGGTCGAACCCGTCGCCGTCCAGCGGTGGAGCGCTGCGGCCCTCGTGGCGGCCGTGCGCCGCGAGAACCGGCTGATCGGGCCCTGCCTCGCCGAGACGGCGACGGTGGCGGGCTCAGTCCCGCCCCTGGAAGCCCGCACGGACGCGGCGCCGCGCACCCTGCGCCGTACCGACCTGCTGCTCCTCGCGAACGCGCTGCGCGCCGGCCGCCTCTCCGACGACCTCGGCGCCGCCGTACGACGCCCGGTCCGGGGAACGCGCCGCCTGGTCGTGGTGCGTGGCGAGCAGAGCGACCTGTCACCGCGCCGGGCGGTACACAACCTGGTGACGGCCGCCGCCGAGGGCCCGGGCATCGAGGCCCGCCTCCTGACCGTCCCCGGCCCGCACGCCTTCTGGCACTCGCTGTCGGCCGTCGGCTCTGCCACGACCAACCTGGCCCACGAGTTGAGGACACCCCCCTCATGACCCGCACGTTCTCTGCCTCTCCCCCTCCTGCCGGACCGGGCCGGGCCGCCACGTGGTTCCGGGCGATGGCCGCGGTGGCGCTCACGCTGGGCGTGGTCTGCCAGTTCGTCCAGCGAACGGACCCGACGCCCGCACTTCTCTACTTCACGGTCGACTCGGCGGTGCTGGCCACGGCCGTCATGCTCCTGGGCCTGCCGCACGGGCCCGCCGACAGCGTCCGGGCCGACCGGGTCCGGGGTGCCGCCGTGGTCGGGGTGGTGTTCTCCTCGCTGGTCTATATGACGGTGATCGCACCGAGCAGTCCGTCAGGCACCTGGTTCGGCGCCCACGACGACGCGTGGGCACGTACGGCGACGGTCCTCCTGCACGGCGCAGCGCCGGCCCTGGTGGTCGTGGAGTTCCTGCTCACCCCGTACGCCCTCGCCGCCACCTGGCGCGAGGCCACCCGGCTCACCTGGTGGCCCACCGCCTACCTGGCCGTCGTCGGCACTCTGTCGTGGTCGGGCGCGGCAACGATGCCCTACGTCTTCCTGCGCCCCTCCCGGTTCGGCGCGATCAACGTCGCAGTGGCCGTGGCCGTGCTGTACGCCGTCGTCGTCGCACTGGGTGTGGCACTGGCGTCGGCACACCGCGCGGTCCGACGGCGCCACCGCACGGCGGAGATCACGGGCGTCGGCACACACGACTGAACCCGTGACCGGGCCACATCGGCTCTGTGTACCTTCGTACCCATGCGCCTACTCGATCATCATCAGGCGAGGGCCCTGCGCGGCCATGGGCAGGGCATCGGCGGCGGTGTCAGGTAAGGTTCGGCGGCCGAGGTAGTCGAGCGGGCCCTCGCCGTGCAGGCGCAAGACGTCCGGGCCGCCGGGCTCGGCATCCGGGTACGGGCGAACGGTCTCACCGCCGCCGATGTCCGGCGGGCCCTCGAAGAGGACTGGAGCGTCGTACACGGCTGGTTCCTGCGCGGCACCTTGCACATGGTGCCCAGCGCCGACGCGTCTTGCTACAAGGCGCTGTACCGGCTGCAGACCGCCTACCGGGACGGTCCCCAGGGGCAGGAAGCGGCCCTGGCCCGCCTCGTGGCCATGGATCCCGGCCGCCTCCGGATCCCGGACACCGCGGACGGCCACCGTCTGCGCGCCGCGCGCCGCTCGGCCCGTGACCAGCACGCGCAGCCGTAACGGCGGCACCCCGCGACCATCAGCCGCCGGATCCGCTCACCGTCCGGGTGTGCGTGGCGAGTTCGGCGCGAAGGCTCGGCCGCCCTGCGTCGGCCGCGTCCCGCGCCCGCTGCTGCAGCTCCTTCAACTCGTCGTCGGCGAGGTCGTCGGCCCAGGCCGCCGCCCGCCGGTGCTCGGCCTCTTCCTCTTCGCGCAACTGCCGGTCGTACCAGTTGAGTTCGTCCTCGTCCCGGACCCAGTGACGCACGGCTGCGTCCCGCTCACGCCGGTACTCGGCCTCCTCCGCGATCTCGCACGGGTACCCCGCCCGCGGCCGCGGCGGGGAGCCGGCCAGGACCCGCGCGCGGGCCGCGAGCAGCGCCCGGGTGACCGCCTCCCCGGCGCCGCACGCCGCGGCGAAGTCGGCCGGTAACTCCTCGCTGGGCAGCCGCCGCCCAGCCAGGGCGTTGTGCAGGGCGCTGCGCGAGAACCTGCCCGCAGCCTCGGGCGAGCCGGCCAGCTGACGCAGGCTTGGCCCGCCAGCTGCCGTCCTGACCTTCTCCATGGCCGCGGCCAGTCCCGCCCGGGTGGTGATGCCGCACCCGGGCACGTACGCGGCTGGCTTCCGCGCGGGCGCGGGGCGTACGGCGGCCGCGGCGCCGGCGGCCGCCCACAGCCGCGCGGCCTCCTCCTCGTCCGCGCCCCGGGCGAACGCCAGGACGGTCCGCAGCGTGGGAAGCCGCCCGTCCAGGGCCCGGCGCAGCGTGCATGCCGAGACCGCCATCTTCCGGGAGCTGGCCCGCAGCGCGAGGGACTCGAAGGTGCGCCGCCCCTTCGCCGCGCGCAACCAGCCGCGCAGCCGGGCCCGTTCCACCGGGCCGGCCGCTCGACGGTTCACCCGCGGCCGCCGACGGCCGCGGCGAGCTCGGCGACGGCGGTCAGGAGCCGGCCCGCGCGGCGCCCGGCGAGCATCAGTCCCACGGCGCCCGCGAGCAGGGTCAGCACCAGGGGGATCGGGCGCTGAAGGACGGCGAGCACGGTCACCGCGGCGACCACGGTGATGACGACGGCCGCCTCGCCCGCACCGAGCCTGCCAGAGGCGGCCTCGGTAGCCCGGGTGCCGACGGGCTCGGTGGTGGGCGGGGGAGCGGACATGATGGTGCCTCCAGACGATGCGGCGGGACGGCCGCGGCCCGGGGCACGCCCGGTCGCGGTGAGCCGATGGTGGCAGCGCCCGCCCTGCTCCCGCGACCTCCACCGGACGGCGACCGCAGGCGACGTACGTTTCGTCTGCGGCGCGAAGTCCCAGCTCAACCCCGAGAAGCGAGCGGTGCCTGTCCACGGTGCTGTGATCAGCTCCGTGCTGCGGACCTGTTCGTTGATCCAGCGGGCGGGTACCGCCGAGAAGACCGGCTGGCCTTGGAAGCGGCCGTCGGCCTGCATGTGCTGCTGCCGGTCCTCACCTCCATGTTCATCACCACCTTCACGTTCGTCTTCATCGCCCTCACCTCCATGTTCGTCACTCTCGGCGCCCTGTTGTTCGTCTGCCGTTCTTGCCGCGACCAGCCGGTAGCCCGTGAGCTTGCTGCGCGATGCGGAGGTACTGCCAGGCGGCGATGCCGACCCGGACCAGACCGGGCGTGAAGTGGGGCAAAAGCGTGGAACCAGGGCCGCTGGCGGGCCGCTCTGTCACAGCTCTGCAACAGCCCGGCACCTCAAATGGGCGTTATTTCAAGGGAGTTGAGAACCAACATGGTTGGCGCAGAGTCAAGTACGTGAATCTGCAAGATCGTTGAGCCCTTCAGCGGCGATCGTGGTCGTGCGGCACGCTTCTCACACCGGGTAACAAGGCCCGGCTGCGCAACAGGAGCTGCCACCCGACGCCCTACCCAGGCGTATCTGTCGGATGACTGCTCCCAGCGCAGGCCAACTGGAAAGAAGACCTCGCATGAAGACTAACAAGGGCCCCACGCCGGGGCCGCAGCCCGAGCCCTGGTGGGGTCGGATCCGCCGGCGGATCATCACCTGGCGCCTGCACCAGTACTTCGCGCAGAGCGCCGCCTCCGCCCTGGGAAGCGGTGCCGTCAGCCTCATCCTCCTGTGGTTCCGTTCCCGATACTGACGCACCGCCGGGCGCCTGGGGCGTACATCACCGCGCCCCGGGCGCCACTCTCACCCCGGTGGCCCGCCAGGGGATGCCTCGGCAGCCGGTCGAGCGTGCTACCTGCCGGGGATGCGCAGACGCTGCCCAGTGGACTCGGCGATGCCGGGGTCGGTGTATCCGTGGGAGGCGCGGATGTCGGTGTCGGCCTGTTCGTAGCTGCTCCAGTCGACGGCGGCGACCCAGCGCTGGGCGAAGCGCAGGACGGACAGCAGGGATTCCCCGCGGCCGGCCTGGTTGCTGACCGCGGTGAGTCCGGCGAGGTAGTTGTTGCGGTACACGGTGGGGATGACCAGGCGGATCTGGCCGGCGGCGGTGAGCTCGGCGTTGGCGACGATGCGGGCCACGCGGCCGTTGCCGTCGTCGAAGGGGTGGCACTCGGTGATCAGGAACATCACGGCGGCGGCCCGGTGCAGCGGGTCGGTGACCGGGGAGAACACCTCGAAGCCGCGTTTGAGGGTGCCGGTCAGCAGGTCCGGTTCGACGAACCGGTAGCCGCCGGCGTAGTTGTCCTTCTCCTTGAGCTCGCCGGGCCGTTTCTCGGGGCGGGCGGCCATGAGGAGGCGGTGGTGATCGCGCAGCAGGTCCAGCAGATCGGCGCCGGATCGCGGCTTGCGGGCGGCGAGCGCGGGATCGGACAGGATGTGGAAGGTGGCGGCGACGTCGTGGGCGTCCTTGGGGCGCGCGGCGGGGATCTCGCCGTCGACGGCGATGCGGCGGGCCTCCTCGACGCCGAACTCGGTGCCTTCGATGAAGTTGGAGAAGTAGGCCTCGAAGAACGCCAGCCATTCCCACCGGGCGGCGCCTCCCAGAGCGGGTGCCGGTTCCGGGGGCAGGGCGGCCAGTCCTGCGGCGAGGTTCTCGAACATGGTGATGCGGTGGGCGTCGAAGGGCTCGCCGTCCAGGCGCGCCTGCAGCCGGGGCGATGCGGGCGCGGTGGAGGAGATGGTCCCCAGGACCTCGGCGAGCCGGGCGCGGACGGTCTCGGCCGCGCCCGGGTCCAGGCTGCCCTTGATGAGGTCCAGCTCGGCCAGGACGTTGCGGATCCGCCCGGACCCGCCGGTCCGGGCCAGGGTGTCGATCTTGTCCTCGACGGTGATGGTGCCGGCGGCGCGCGGCGGCCCTCCGTGGCCGGGCTCACGGGTCTCGACGTGCCAGGACGGCCGGTCGCGGAAT
>NZ_JBEPBI010000213.1:0-13487 GCF_040299045.1 Streptomyces sp. NPDC001027 | reverse complement strand
CTGGTTCGGGTCCGGGAGGTAGGTGCTGAAGCGGACGGCGTCGAACCGGGGCGGCGGCACCATCTCGGCGACCAGCCGGTCCGCGGGGACGTGCGGCTGCCGGGCGCAGAGGGAGGCCGGCGACGCGTCGGCTGTCGGGCTGAGGCCGGGAGCGGCGGAGGAGGACGACACGGTTCCCCATGCTACGGGGCGTGCCAGACTGCCTGACATGCGACGGCTGTTCCCTGTGACCGACCAGACAGCGACGACCGGCTCCGGCGGCGGCCCGCTCGGGGCCTTGGGCGAGGGGGGTGCGGGCGCCGAGGACCGTGAGTGGAGCCTCGACGAGCTCGCCGAGGCCTACGCCTACCCGCAGGCTCCTCCCGGCGAGCCGAGGCCCTGGCTGCGGGCCAACATGGTGTCCACCCTCGACGGCGCGGCCTCGCACGACGGGCGCTCCCAGCCCATCTCCACCGCCGCCGACATGCGGATCTTCGGCACGCTGCGAGGCCTCGCGGACGTGGTGGTCGTCGGCGCGGAGACGGTCCGGCTCGAGGGATACCGCCCGGCACGCGCGCGTGCGGAGTTCGCGGCGCGGCGGGAGGCCGCCGGACAGGGGCCCGCCCCCGCGATCGCCGTGGTGACCGCAGGCCTCGATCTCGACTTCTCCCTCCCGCTCTTCTCGTCGCCGCTGGTCCCGACGCTCGTCCTGACCGGAGCGGCGGCCGCCCCCGACCGGGTGGCGGCCGCTCGCAAGGCGGGCGTGCGGGTGGTGGCCGCCGGGGACGGCACGGGCGTGGAGCCGGCCCGGGCCGTGCAGGCCCTCGCCGCGCTCGGCCACACCCGGCTGCTGACGGAGGGCGGGCCGAGGCTGCTCGGGCAGTTCGTGGCCGCCGGGGTGCTGGACGAGCTGTGCCTGACCGTCGCCCCGATGCTCACCGCGGGCGACGCCCGGCGGATCGCGGGCGGGCCGTCGGTCGCGGTCCCGCAGCGGTTCGCCCTCGCGTCCCTGCTGGAGGAGGAGGGCTTCCTGTTCGGCAGGTACCGGCGGCCGTGACCGACGCGAACGGGTTCGCCCCGCCGCCGACGGCCCGAATGGGTGGAGCGATCCGTTCCGTTTGGTGTCCGGCGGGCACACTGAATCTCGCAGTACCCGTGCGATCACGGGGAAGGATGGTTTCCGCAGGGGCCGCGAACGGCCCACGGAGGACAGAGGGCCACGGGGGTCCTCGCAGAGAATGGGGCGCCGGTGTTCACAAGCGTTTTGATGATCGAGAAGGCCCTGACGTCCGCCGACGTGGAGTTCGTCACCACCTTGCACGGTGACGAGCGGGTCGCCTTCCACGTACTGCTCCAGCCGCGCGGCGACCAGGCCGACCGTCTGCTGAGGGCCATCGACGACGTCGCCCTCGGCGAGCTGGACGAGGCCGCCCGTGAGCGCGAGACACCGGAGGGCGAGGAGGCGAAGGGCTTCGGCGTGCGCGCGCTGGAGGTGTCGCTCCAGGCGCTGCAGGCCTCCGGCAGCCCGGCGGTGGGACGCCTCGTGGAGGACCATCCGCTCGACGCGCTCAAGTCCCTGGTGGCGGAGGTGGGAGCGGACGAGGTCATCGTGCTGACGGATCCGCACTACGTGGAGGAGTTCTTCCACCGGGACTGGGCCTCCCGGGCCCGGCACAAGGTGGGCGTCCCGGTGCTGAAGCTGTTCTCGCACAGCAAGGCGTGACGGACACGGCCAAGAACGTCCCACGCGGACGCTGACCCGGTCCCGGTCCCGGTCCTGGTCCTGGTCCCGGTCCCGGAGGCGGTCCCGGTCCCGGTCCCGGAGGCGGACGCGGTCGGCGCGGTGACGGTCCCGGCCGCGGGCCGTGAAGGGGCGGGGGCGGGGTTCTCCGCGCCCCTGGGGCGGTGCGGCCGGTCCGACCCCCTAGGCTGGGGCGCGTTCACCGTCGCAGCGCACCCTGGAGACACGCACATGGCACCCGGCCTTCCTACCGCCATGGACCGACCGCACTTCATCGGCATCGGCGGGGCCGGGATGTCGGGGATCGCCAAGATCCTCGCGCAGCGCGGGGCGAAGGTCGCCGGCAGCGACGCCAGGGAGTCGGAGACCGCGGCGGCACTGCGGGCGCTCGGGGCGACCGTGCACATCGGGCACGCCGCCGGCCACCTGGCCGACGACGCGAGCTGCGTCGTCGTCTCCTCGGCGATCCGCGCCGACAACCCGGAGCTCGCCCGGGCCGCCGAGCTCGGCATCCCGGTCGTCCACCGTTCGGACGCGCTCGCCCGGCTGATGGACGGACTGCGTCCGATCGCCGTCGCCGGCACGCACGGCAAGACGACCACCACGTCCATGCTGGCGGTGTCGCTGTCCGAGCTCGGGCTGGACCCCTCCTACGCCATCGGCGGCGACCTGGACGCGCCCGGGTCCAACGCGCTGCACGGCGAGGGCGAGATCTTCGTCGCCGAGGCGGATGAATCCGACCGCAGCTTCCACAAGTACGCGCCCGAGGTCGCCATCGTCCTCAACGTCGAGCTCGACCACCACGCCAACTACGCCTCGATGGACGAGATCTACGCGTCCTTCGAGACGTTCGCCGGCCGGATCGTGCCCGGCGGCGCCCTGGTGATCAACGCCGACCACGAGGGCGCCCGGGAGCTGACCCGGCGCGTCGAGGGCGTGCGCACGGTGACCTACGGCGAGGCCGAGGACGCCGACGTGCGCGTCCTGTCCGTCGTCCCGCAGGGCCTGAAGAGCGAGGTGAGCGTCCTGCTCGACGGGCAGCAGCTCACCTTCGCCGTCTCCGTTCCCGGCCGGCACTACGCCCACAACGCCGTCGCCGCGCTGGCGGCGGGCGTCGCGCTGGGCGTTCCGGCCGCGGAGCTCGCCCCCGCGCTGGCCGCGTACACGGGCGTCAAGCGCCGGCTGCAGCTCAAGGGCGAGGCGGCGGGCGTGCAGGTCGTCGACTCCTACGCCCACCACCCCACCGAGATGACGGCCGACCTGGAGGCGATGCGCGCGGCGGTCGGCGACGCCCGCATCCTCGTCCTGTTCCAGCCGCACCTGTTCTCCCGCACGCAGGAACTGGGCACGGAGATGGGGCAGGCGCTGGCCCTGGCGGACGCCTCCGTCGTCCTGGACGTCTACCCGGCCCGCGAGGACCCGATCCCGGGCGTCACCAGCGAGCTGATCATCGACGCCGCGCGGGCCGCGGGCGCCGACGTGACGGCCGTCCACGACAAGGACGCGGCGCCCGCCGTGATCGCGGGAATGGCGAAGGCCGGTGATCTCGTTCTCACCATGGGCGCGGGAGACGTGACGGACCTGGGCCCGCGCATTCTGGACCGTCTTTCCCAGTGAGGGGCTGAGGCTCATGTCGTACGACGTCGAAAAGCCGGACGAGCAGTGGCGGGCGGAGCTGACGCCGACCGAGTACGCCGTCCTGCGCCAGGCCGCGACCGAGCCCGCGTTCACCGGCGAGTACACCGACACCAAGACCCGGGGCGTCTACTCCTGCCGGGCCTGCGGCGCCGAACTGTTCACCTCCGACACCAAGTTCGACTCCCACTGCGGCTGGCCGTCGTTCTTCGACCCGAAGGACACCGACGCCGTGGAGCTGATCGAGGACCGCTCGCACGGGATGCTGCGCACCGAGGTGCGGTGCGCCCGGTGCGGGTCCCACCTCGGACACGTGTTCGCGGGTGAGGGGTACCAGACCCCGACCGATCAGCGGTACTGCATCAACAGCATCTCCCTGCAGCTGACCGCGCAGGACTGACGCCGCCGTCGCCGAAGGGACGGGCGCGGCAGGCGTGACGCGCGTCGTGTCGGCGCGCCGGCGCGACGGACGCGGGATGCCGAGCGTCGGGTGTCGGACGTCGGGTGTCAGGTGTCGGGTGCGGTGTACGAGGGGTTCGGCGCCGCTTCGACCCCTTCGGCGATGTTTCCGGCAGCGTGCCTACGGAGGCTCGGCGCGCGGTGGGAGGCCGACGAGGCTCACAGCCGCCCGCGCTGCACCATCGCCGACAGCACCAGCATCCCCGGCGGCAGGGGCGCCCAGACCGTGAGCACCCGGTAACCGATGACGGTCGCCGTGGCGAGGGGCAGCGGGGCGCCGTATCCGGCCAGGGTGAGGACCAGCGCCGCGTCGATCGGACCGATTCCGCCCGGCGCGGGCACCACACCGGCCGCGGTGCTGGCCGCGAGGAACGCGAAGAGCAGCTGCGACCAGGACAGCGGCACGCCCAGCGCGGTTCCCACGCAGGCCAGCACACACGCCTGGAGCAGCGGAGCCGCGGCCGCTCCGCCCCACAGGGGCAGAAAGCGGGCGGGGCGGGTGTGCAGGCGTCGGGCGTCGGTGAGGGCCGTCCGGACGAAGTCCAGGGCAGGACGGCGCAACGGCCGGGCCACGACGAACAGCGCCGCGACCGCCACCGGGGCCAGCAGAAGGCACGCGGCGGTCAGAAACAGCGCCCGCCCTTGCGGAAACAGTTCTGCAACGGGCGGCACGGCGGTGGGGGCCGCGAGCACGAAGACGAGCAACAGGGGGACTTTCGCCACCGCCCTGACCAGCGAGTACAGGGCGATCGAGGCCGTGGCGCGGTTCAGCGGGACACCCTCGCGCCGTAGAAACCGCAGGGTCACCGCATGGGCGCCGATGCTCGCGGGCAGCACGTGGTTGGCGGCGCCGGCGGCGATCTGCGAGGCGAGCAGCGCGCCCGGCGGCAGCCGGTCCGTGATCGCGCCCTGTCGGACGCAGGCCGCGGCGACCGCCCCCAGATAGGTGCACAGGAGCCCGGCCAGCAGCCACCAGGGATCGGCGGTGGCCAGCCGGGCCACGCCGTCGCGGACGGTGTGCCAGTCGAGCGCCGCCCACACCGAGAGGAACAGCAGGGGCAGCAGGGCGAGGGCGCGGCGGGTGGCGGCTGAGGCCGACGGGCGGCGGCGTTCCTCCGCGGCCGAGGCAGAGGCCGGGGGCGTCGACGGCGGCGGGGGCGTGGGGTCGTCGAGGGGCAACAGGGACACGGCGCACGTCGTCCTTCCTCGTCGTGACCGCGCCCGGCGGTGTGACGGATGGGGGGCGAGCTCGGGGAGGGGTGCTACGGGATGCGTTCCCTTTCGGTGAGGCGGTGCGGTGACCACAAGCCGACGGAGTGCGGGCCGACGGGCGACCGCGGTGCGATGGGTCAGGGGTGGAGTGAGGCTGGGGCTGAGCTGGTGTGGGGCTGAGCTGGGGTGGGGCTGAGGTGGCGTGGGGGTGGGGCTGAGCTGGGGTGGCGTGGGGCTGCGGTGCGGTGGGAACCGGCGGTGCGGCCGGGAAGGCGGGTCTGGTGGGCCCGGTGGGCTGGGTGGGTCCCGTGGGTCCGGTGTGCGGTGGGGCTGGCGCCTGGCCTGACCGGGGTGCGGTCCGGCTGCGGTGCTGTCGGGCTGCGGTGCGCGGCGGCCACTGGGGCGCCGTGGGGCGAGGTGCGATGAAGCCCGGGGTGCCGTGGGTCGGTGTGCGATGAAGCGGTGATGCGATGCGGCCGGGGTGCGATGAAACGGGGTGCGATGAAGCCCGGGGTTGCGATGGGGCTGGGGAATTTCTGCCCGTGTGCCTCCCGGTTCATCCCGGACGCCTGCCGAGGTTCACCCGGCCTGAGGCGTCGGAGCCCTTCCCGTGCCCCGCACGGGTCCCTTTCACGTCTGTGCCGCCGACGGGGGATCCGGACGATCCCAGGGGCAGCGTCATCGTGAAGACCGTGGCGGTCGTCGTGTCGTCCAGCTCCAGCGAGCCGCCGTGCGCGCGCACCAGGGAGCGGGCGACCGAGAGGCCGAGCCCGCTGCCGCCTCGGTTGCGGCTGCGGGCCTTGTCGACGCGGTAGAAACGGTCGAAGACGCTTTCCCGCTCTTCCGGCGGGATGCCTGGCCCCTCGTCGGTGACATGGACCCGCGCCGCCTCCGCGGAGACGGTCACCTCGACCGAGACCGGTGTGCCGGCCGGGGTGTGCACGGCCGCGTTGGTGAGGAGGTTGTCCAGCACCTGCCGGATGCGATGCGGATCGATCCTCATCCGAACCGCGGCCGGGCCGGGAAACACCGTTACCGGATGCCCGGGATGACTCGCCCGGAACGCGTCGACCGCCTGCTCGGCCAGTTCCACGAGGTCGGCTTCCTCCATCCGCAGGGGCGTCTCCACCTCGGCGGCGTCGAGACGGGCCAGCAGCAGCAGGTCGTCCAGGAGGACGCCCATCCGCGCTGCCTCGGCACGCAGTCGGGCGAGGTGCTTGTCGCGCTCCTCGGGGGCGTTGGCGGCCGCGTACTGGAAAAGGTCCGCGTAACCGCGTACCGACATCAGCGGCGTGCGCAGTTCGTGCGAGGCGTCGGCGACGAAGCGGCGCAGCCGCTGCTCGGCCTCCGCCCGCACGGCGAGGGAGTCGTCGATGTGCTCCAGCATGGTGTTGAAGGCCGTCCGCAGCTCCTCGACCTCGGGCCCGCCGCCGGGGGCGTCCGCCCGCAGGTGCAGCCGGGACGCCGACTCGCTCAGGTCGTGCGAGGCGATCCCGTGCGCGGTGTGCGCCATGTCGCTGAGCGGTTTCAGACCGTTCTTCAGCATCCGGCGGCCGAACACCACCAGTGCCAGCAGGGCCAGACCGAACGCGACCACCTGCATGGTGATCAGCTGGCGCATGGTGCCGTCGATGTCCTCGGTCGGCGCGGCGCTGACCAGCACCACGCCGGGCGACACCTCGCAGGCGCGCAACAGATACGTGCCCGCGCCGATCCGGACCGTGCGGGTGATGTCGACGTCCGAGCCGGACATCCGCCGGGCCAGGGCGGTCAGCGCCGTGGTGTCCGCGGGCACGTCGGCCGGCTTGCGCAGCACGGCCGACTCCGCCGACACGTCGTAGACGGCCGTGTACCAGCCGTAGTAGGGCTGACGCTCCACGACGCCGTGCGCCTTGGCGTCCTTGGACTGCACGACCTGGACGAGCTTGATCTGGTCGCTCAGCTGACGGTCGAGATAGCCCCGCATGTACATGGTCAGCATGGCGCCGACCACCGCGAACACCACCAGCGACAGCGCGCCCAGGCCGAGCGCCAGCCGGGTGCCCAGCCGGAGCCTGCGGTAGGACCGCAGGAACCGGACGATCACTCGGCCGCCTGCCGGAGCACATAGCCGAAACCGCGTACCGTCTGGATCAGCGGGTCGTCGCCCGTCGCGTCGAGCTTGCGGCGCAGCCGGCTGACGACCAGCTCGACGACGTTGGAACGGCCGCCGAAACCGTACTCCCACACATGGTCGAGGATCTGCGCCTTGGTGAGCACGGTGGGGGACTTGCGCATCAGATAACGCAGCACCTCGTACTCGGTGGGCGTCAGGGTGAGAAGTCTCCCGTCGCGTCGCACCTCACGGGTGTCCTCGTCCATGGTGAGGTCCGCCACCTGCAGCACGGAACGCTGGAAACCGGGGCCCGCGCTGCGTCGCAGCACGGTGCGCAGCCGGGCCATCAGCTCCTCCACCGCAAACGGTTTCACCAGATAGTCGTCCCCGCCCCGGGTCAGCCCCGCGACCCGGTCGGCGACCCCGTCGCGCGCCGTCAGAAACACGACGGGAACCATCGTGCCGGTGTTCCGCAACCGGTCGAGCACACCGAAACCGTCGATGTCGGGCAGCATCAGGTCGAGCACCACGATGTCCGGGTGGAAGTCGGCGGCGCGGCGCAGCGCCTCCTCACCCGAGTTCGCGGTCACCGCGTTCCAGCCCTCGTAACGGGCGACCGTCGCCACGAGATCGGCGATCGGCGGGTCGTCGTCCACGACGAGGAGTCGTACTTTTTCCACCCGCCCATAGTGCGCCACTCGTCCCGCAGCGCCAGAGCCGTGTCACACGCGCGCGCACATCGATAAGATCTTGAAAGTTGTACGACAGGAGAATGACAGCAAAGCACGGAGAAGCTCTGTGTTCTGAGGACCCGATCTAGGAGTTTCCGTCCGTGACGACCGTCCAATCGCCCCCCTCGCCCCCCACGGCGATCCGTCCCAAAGTGGTGGCCCGCACCGGCCTGTACGCCGTGCTGGCCGCCAACGCGGCCGTCGTGACCCTGTTCGCCGTCCAGGCCGGCTTCGCCTCCAACGCACTGGTCGTGATCGGCCGTTTCGCCGGTCTGTACGGTGCGCTGCTGATGGCGTTCCAGCTGTTGCTGGTGGCCCGGCTGCCCTGGCTCGACCGCCGGATCGGCATGGACCGGCTGACCAACTGGCACCGCTGGACCGGCTTCGGTCTGCTGTGGACGCTGGTCGGGCACGTGGTGTTCATCACCCTCGGCTACGCCGAGTCGTCCTCGATGAACCCGGTGAACCAGCTCGTCGACCTCGCCGAAACCGTCGAAGGCGTTTTCCGCGCCGTGGTCGCCACGGCGCTGATCCTCGTCGTCGGCGGCGTCTCCGCCCGCTGGGCGCGTCGTCGGCTGGCCTATGAGACCTGGCACTTCATTCACCTGTACACCTATGTCGCCGTGGTGCTGGCCTTCACGCACCAGGTCGCGGTCGGCACCACCTTCACGACGTCGTCAACCGCGACCGCCTACTGGTACGGCGTGTGGGGCGTCGCTCTCGGCTCGGTGCTCCTCGGCCGTCTCGTGCTGCCGCTGTGGCGGAACTGGCGCCATCAGCTGCGCGTCGAGGCGGTCGTCCCCGAGGCCGACAACGTCGTCTCCGTCTACATCACCGGACGCGACCTCGACCGGATGCCCGCCCGGGCCGGGCAGTTCTTCCTGTGGCGGTTCATGACCAAGGACCGCTGGTGGCAGGCGAACCCCTTCTCCCTGTCGGCCGCGCCCGACGGCTCGCGCCTGCGACTGACCGCGAAGGCCGCCGGTGACGGCTCCGCGGGCCTGCGCCACGTCAAGCCCGGCACGCGCGTCTTCGCCGAGGGCCCCTACGGCGCGTTCACGGCGATGCACCGCACCCGTCCGGAGGCGCTGCTCATCGCCGGCGGCGTGGGCGTCACCCCGATCCGCGCGCTCCTCGAGGAGATCCACGGGCACGCCGTCGTCATCTACCGGGTGGCGGGCGAACGCGACGCCGTCCTCTACGACGAGCTGCACCGACTCGCCCTCGCCAAGGGCGCGGAGCTGCACCTGGTGACCGGGCCGCCGGTGCCCGACCGGCTGGCGCCGCGCGAACTGTCCGCGCTCGTGCCGGACATCGCGCAGCGGGACGTCTTCCTGTGCGGTCCGCCGCCGATGATGAACGCGGTCCTCGGCACCCTCCGCGAGCTCGGCGTGCCGAGGCCGCAGATCCACTTCGAGCGCTTCAGCCTGGCGGGATGAGAGAGACATCGTGAAGCGAGCCATACCTGTCCTGATCCTGTCCGTCGTGGGACTCATCCCGGTCTGGCGGTACGAGCCGTCCACCGGCACGTCGACCGCCGCGTCCACCCCCGCCGCGTCCCCCGCGCCCGCAGCCTCGTCGACGTCCTCCTCGGGGACGCGGACGTCCACCGGGACGACGGTCGCCACGGACAAGGGCGACGTCCAGGTCCGGATCACCTACGACGGCAGTCGGATCACGGCCGTCGAGATGCTCAAGCAGCCGAATCATCCGCAGACGACGGCGGCGGTGCCGAAGCTGATTGCGGAAACGCTTACGGCACAGAGCGCGGACATCGACACCGTTTCCGGAGCGACCGTCACCAGCGACGGCTACAAGGAGTCGCTGCAGGCCGCGATCGACGCCAAGGGCGCCTGACATGCACCGAGTCGAGCACGTCATGGGGTTTCCCGTCTCCTTGCGGATCGACGACGTCACCGATCCGTCGGTCCACCCGCCGCTCCACCCGTCGGTCCCCGAAGGCGCCGCGGACGCCGTCTTCGCATGGCTGCGGGAGGCCGACGAACGGTTCAGCCCCTACCGGGAGGACAGCGAGGTGTCCCGGCTGGACCGGGGCGAGCTGTCCGCCGACGGGCTGAGCGACGACCTCACCGAGGTGCTCGGCCTGTGCGAGGAGTACCGGATCGCCACCGGCGGGGCCTTCGACGTCCGGCTGCCCGGCCGCGGCCTCGACCCCTGCGCGGTCGTCAAGGGCTGGTCGGTGCAGCGGGCCGCGGACCTGCTGACGGCGGCCGGACTCACCCGGTTCTGCCTCAACGCCGGCGGCGACGTCGTCGTGTCGGGCGGTCCCTGGCGGGTCGGTGTGCGTCACCCCTTCGTCGCCGACAAGGTGTGCGCCGTCCTCGGCCTCACCGACGCGGCGGTCGCCACCTCCGCACGCTACGAGCGCGGCGACCACATCCTCGACGGCCGCACCGGCCTCCCGGCGGCCGGCCTCGACAGCGTCACCGTCGTCGCCCCGGACCTGACCCTGGCCGACACCGTCGCCACCGCCGCATTCGCGCTGGGCCGCGAGGGCGTGGAGTGGGCGGCCTCGCAGACGGACTGCGAGGTCTACGCCGTGGTCGCCGGGGGCGGCGTGCTGCGCACCCCGGGCTTCCCCACGGCCGGAACGGGGACGGCGGCAGCCTGACGGCCTTCCCGCCCCGTCCGTCCCTCCCAGCCGTTCGACGCTTTGGGCTTCCCGCCCACTCATCCGACGCCCCGGCCGCCCCTCCCGTCCGTCCGACGCTCCGGCCCCCGGCGCGCGACGGGGTAACTCCGCGAAACACGGAGAAACGCAGCGGCGGCGGGCCGGTCGTCGAGCGCGGAGCGCCGAGCGCCGGGTGAGCATCGGCAGACCCACCGGCAGTGCGCAGCGGAAGCGCTCTCACGTGTTTCCCCGGGACCGTCCGGCCGCTGCTGTGCCCTCGAATACGTTCGAAACACAACAGGTCTAGACTCTCCCCGCAATGACCTGAACTCGTGTGGTCGAGTACGGGCGGAGACGGCCAGACCCGAAGGGTATTCGGCGTTTTGATACGGATAGATTCAGTCACCAAGCGCTACCCGGACGGCACGGTGGCGGTCGACCGGCTCTCCCTCGACATACCGGACCGCTCGATCACCGTCCTCGTCGGACCGTCGGGCTGCGGCAAGACGACCACCCTGCGGATGATCAACCGCATGGTCGAGCCCACCGAGGGCGCCATCCTCATCGACGGCGTCGACAGCCGTCAGCAGCCGGTCAACTCGCTGCGCCGGTCGATGGGTTACGTCATCCAGAACGCCGGGCTCTTCCAGCACCGCACGATCGTCGACAACATCGCCACCGTCCCCCGGCTGCTGGGCTGGAGCAAGGACAAGGCCCGCGCGCGAGCCAGGGAGCTGATGGAACGGGTGGGGCTCGACGCCTCGTTCGCCAAGCGCTACCCCTACCAGCTCTCCGGCGGCCAGCAGCAGCGCGTCGGCGTGGCGCGGGCGCTCGCCGCGGACCCGCCAGTGCTGCTGATGGACGAGCCGTTCTCCGCCGTCGACCCGGTCGTCCGCAAGGGGCTGCAGGACGAACTGCTGCGCATCCAGGAAGAGTTGGGCAAGACCATCGTCTTCGTCACCCACGACATCGACGAGGCCGTCAAGCTCGGCACCATGGTCGCCGTACTGCGCACCGGCGGCAGGCTCGCCCAGTTCGCGCCGCCCGCCGAGCTGCTGTCCGACCCCGCCGACGCGTTCGTCGAGGACTTCCTCGGCGCCGACCGGGGCATCCGCCGCCTGTCGTTCTTCTCCTCCGCCGACCTGGAGTTGCTCACCGCCCCGATCGTCGCGGTCGACTCCACCGCCGAGCAGATCGGCGCCCGGGTCACGGCCGACGTCCCCTACCTCCTCGTCACCGACCTCGACGGCCGCCCGCTCGGCTGGAGCGAGCCGGACGCGCTGACCGCAGGACAGATCGACGCCGGCCGACTGCTGTCGTACGGGCGGCCGTTCGTCGCCGGACAGGACTCGCTGCGCGCCGCGCTCGACTGCGCCGTCCTGTCGCCCACCGGCTGGGCCGTCGCCGTGGACGCGGAGGGCCGGGCCGCCGGAGTCGTCCCGCAGGGGGCGATCGCCGAGGCGATCCGCGGCGCCCACGCGGCCGGCGCACAGGAGAAGCGGAAACGGCAGGACGAACAGCCCGCCGTGGAAACCGTTTCGAAGGCCGTCCGGTGAACCGCTTCTTCGACATCCCCAGCGACCTCCAGCACGACTGGCTCGGGCTGATCGGGCTGCATCTGCGCGAGGCCCTGCTGCCGGTGCTGGGCGGGCTGCTGCTCGCGCTCCCGCTGGCCCAACTGTGCGTGCGGCTGCGCTGGCTGTACCCGCCGGTGCTGTGGGTGACGACCGTGCTCTACGCCATCCCGTCCCTGGCCTTCTTCGTCGTCCTCATCGACTACACGGGGCAGACGGAGCTCACCGTCATGATCCCGCTCACCGTCTACACCCTCGTCGTGCTCGTCCCGGCGATCGTCGACGGCGTGCGCTCGGTGCCGCAGGAGACCCTCGCCGCGGCGACCGCCATGGGCTTCGGACCGGTGCGCCGGTATCTGCAGGTGCAGTTGCCGATCGCGGTGCCCGCGATCATCGCCGGTCTGCGGGTCGCGACCGTCTCCAGCATCAGCCTCGTCAGCGTCGGCATGCTGATCGGCAACCAGGGCGCGCTCGGCAACCTGCTGCACGACGCGCAGATCTACAACCGGCCGGAACTGGCCTGGAACTCCGTGATCACCACGGCCGTCCTCGCGGTTCTCGTGGACGCCGCGCTGGTCCTCGTACGGCTCCTGCTGACCCCGTGGATGCCGCGCGCCGCCGGGCGCCGCCGGGCCGCGCAGGCGGCGCCCGTCCTGGAGGGGGCAGTCCGGTGAACGTACTGAACTTCGTCAACGCCTTCTTCGGCGACGGCGCCCACTGGCACGGCTACGACGGCATCCCCACCCGCCTGCTGGAGCACGTCCAGTACTCGCTCGAGGCGCTCGCCCTCGCCGCCCTCATCGGGCTGCCCGTGGGGCTCGTCACCGGCCACTACGGCAAGGGCGGCAACACCCTCACGCTGATCGCCACCGCGGGCCGGGCACTGCCCACCTTCGGTCTGCTGGTGCTCATCACCATCACCACCGGCTTCGGCATGATGCCGGTGATGATCCCGCTGGTCGTCCTCGCCGTCCCGCCGATCCTGGTCACCACCTACGAGGCGGTGCGCTCCGTCGACCCGTCACCGGTGGACGCGGCGCGGGGCATCGGCATGGCCGAGCCGCGCATCCTGCTCCAGGTGGAACTGCCCGTCGCGCTGCCGCTCATCCTCGGCGGACTGCGCTCGGCGGCCATCCAGATCGTGTCCACCGCCACCATCGCCGCGTACGTGGGCCTCGGCGGACTCGGCCGCTTCATCGTGGACGGCCTCTACCAGCACGACTACGAGAAGGTCGTCGGCGGCGCCACCCTGGTCGCCGGCATGGCCCTCGCGACCCTGGGCATCTTCTGGGCCCTCGCCCGCGCGACGGTCTCGCCGGGAGTACGGCGCGCCCACTAGGTCGTGTCTTCAATTGATCTTGAGTGGTGGATCATGGTCGGGTGATACGTCGCCATGAACTGTCCGATGAGGAGTGGGAGTTCCTCCGTC